>JACCUS010000450.1 GCA_013811715.1 Nocardioidaceae bacterium | reverse complement strand
CGACGACGTCGTCGTCGGCTGCCGGCCACTGTCGCTGGGACCGGTTGTCGTTGCCCGCCGACGCGACCACGACCGCACCATCCTCTTCGGCGTCCTCGACCGCGTCCTCGAGCAGCTCGGAGTCGGCGGCCGCGAGAGCCACTGACCTGCCGGCTCCGTCGTACGTCCACGGCGGAAGGCTGCCCAGCACGGAGCCGCTCGGTCCGGTGACCACCTCCCAGTCGGCAACCAGCGGTCTCGCGGCGACCTGCAGCGCGTGGAACGGCACGCCTTGCAGCGCTGGCGGCACAACCACGGCCAGCCGAGACTGCACTCCGGCGGTCGGGGGCGGCAACTGCAGGTCGCCCAGCAGCTCACGCGCCAGCAGGTGGAGGTCGCGCTCGACAACGGCCGCGAGCCGGCTGGCATGCCGCTCGACGAACGCGGCGCCGGCCCGGAAGAGTCGCCAGTGCTGCTCCAGACCCGTGAGCTGTGGTGCCAGCCGGGTAAGGGTCGTGACCCGACGCGCGACCAGCCGATCACCGACGCCGAGGAAGCCGATGACGTCGTCTCCGACGACGTGATAGGCAACCAGGACCGTGCCGTCGTCGAAGCGCTCGCGCAGGCCCTCGTGATCCAACCGGCGTCCCACACCGAGCGGCTCTTCGGGGGAGGCGATCTGAGAGATCCGGGCGACCGACAACCGGGCCTGGAGGTCGTCGGCACAGCGCCGCAGCTCTCCGGTGCGCCGCTGTGGGGACGGGTCCCGAGGGGCCGGGTCCTGAGGGACCGTCGCGACGCACAGCATCTCGTCGTACACGGCGCTGAGCTCGGCCACCAGCGGCGCTACCGACATGTCGGGCTCGAGACCTGACGAAACACCGGGCGCCCCTGCCGTGTTCAGCAGGTCCAGCAGCGCGCGACCCTTGGCCCGCTCGGCCGCGCGGAACGCCACATCTGCCGAGTCGGGATCGAGGTCGAGGTGGAGGGAGACGAGCTCGTCGAAGGTCCGCGACTTGTCCCGCAGGAATGACGTGCGGGTGAGCTGCGAGGGCAACAACCCTCGCTGGTCCTCGGCCCCCTTGGCGGCCCGCTGCAGCAGCGCGAGGGCTTCGACGAGTCGACCCTGTCGTCGCCGAAGCACGCCCAGCCGGCTGTCGACCCGGAAACGCAGCGGCGGGAGGCCGAGCCGGTCTACCAGGCTGGCCGCTTCCACCAGGGCAGTGGACGCCTCCTCGGTGCCCGCCACGTCCGCGAGGCCGAGCAGGACGTACACGCGCTCAACCCAGTGCCGGTCGCCGTCGGTGGCGGCACGTAACGCACGGAGCAGGTCCAGCGCGCCATCGTGATCGCCCCGCCGGTCCAGCACCGCCGCCAGCTCCACCCGGGCGGCGATGGCGAGCGGGACGTTGCCGACCCGGTCGTGCCGATCGGCCGCTTCCTCGAGCGTCGTACCTGCATCGTCCCAGCGGTGCAGCGCGGCCAGCGCGGCCCCCCGCCCAGCCAAGGCCAGGGCGTGGTAGTGCGCGAGCCCGGAAGCCGAGACCGATTCGACAACCTCCCGGTATACCAGCGCGGCCTCCTCGTAGAGGTTGAGCGCGAGATAAGCCTCGGCGGTGTACAGCCGCACCTGCTCCGTCTCGGCTGCGACATCCAGCGGCTCGAGGAGCCGCTCTGCCCGGCCGAACGCGTCCAACGCTTGGGCGCCCTCACCAAGCGCCACGTGAGCTCGGCCGAGGTCGGCCAGGCACCGCGCCTCGAGCAAGGAGAGCCCGGCGTCGGCGAAGCCTATGGCGGCATAGGCGAACATGTCCCGGGCGCGGCTGGCCCGCCCCTCCGCAAGTAACTGCTCCGCCTGGTTCTGCCGCAGGATGGCGATCTCATCGAGCCGCCCCAGCGCCAACAGATGACGCTCGGCTGCGGCCGTCACAGCGGCCGCGGCCACATAGTCGCCGGCGAACGTGTGGCACACGCCGAGGTTCGTCAGGCATGACGCGCGCAGCCAGTCGACCGCGAACGGCATCGACCCCTGCGGCCCACCGCTGTCTTCGAGCGCGTCGATGTCGCGCAACAGCTCGGTGCCGACCTGCACAGCGTCCGTCGTCCGGCCGAGCTCGTTCAAGATGTGCATCCGGCCGAGACCCGTGCGCAAGGCCAGCCACGGCTCTGCCGCGACCGCGAAGGCATCGCGCGCCGCGTCGACGGCGAGGAGCGCCTCGTCCAAGCGGCCATCGATCGCGAGGCCCTGGCCCTCGAGCAGCGCCGCCCGCGCGGATACCAGGCCGGGGGCCGGGTCGAGCGTCCATCCCCGTCCGGAGGCCAAGGTCCTAGCCGCCCGCGCCAGCCAGAGAGTGACAAGCGGGTCCTCATGCACCAGCGCCTCCGCGTGGTCGAGCACCTCGGTGAGCGTCATCGCTTCCTGCTCGCACCATCGCGCGAGCGGTACGTCGCTCTGGTCGGACGCCGGATCGCCGCGGACCACCGCTTGCAGGCGTTGCGCCACCGACATCTCAGACCGACTGTCGCAGGTCGAGCTCGACGTGCACCGGCGGCCAGGTCGAGGTGCCCTCCACCTCGAGGACGACGACGTCGGCGGGCAAGGCGCCGAGCTCCACCCGGCCCAGCGAGTCGGACCGCTGCTCGCCAACCAGGCCGGTGCGTGCCCACGCCTGCACAAGGACGTCCGCAGGATCGGCGTGCTCGTCGACCGGCAGCAACTGCGCCGCCGCGGTCAGCTCGCCACCGTGTGGCTCTGACACATCGACTGCGACGTCGAGTCCCGGGCCGGAGGCGACAAGCTGCCGGGTCTCATCGATCGCCGAGCGGGCCATGGCGAGCCCTGGCGTCCGCAGGCTGTCGAACGAAACCGTCGCCCGGACGACCCCCAGGAGGTGGTCCAGCCAGGACGGGCCGGTCGCCCCTTCGACCTCTGGAGCGGCCGGGCCCATCGCGCGTAGCCGGTGGGCGAGGCCTTCCGGCACGGGCTCGTTCGGTAGCGAGGCCACGGCGTGGAAGCGTCGCCACCAGGCGACGGTGGCCAGCACGTCAGGTTCTCGGGCCAGCACGATCCGTTCGACGTCTGCGGCCGTGTCGGCGTCCAACCTGCACTCCAACCAGTCCACGATCGTGCCGAAGTCTGTCGTCCGGTCTTGTCCTGAGGTCATCGTGAGCTCCTCTCCACCCACCAGTGCCGGTGGAGCCGGCCGGTGATGCACCCGCTGCCCGCCGTACTCACTCGTCCTCCATCGCCGAGCGCAGCCGGTGTAAGCAGCGGGCACGGGCCGGGCCGATGGTGCCAACCGCCTTGCCCAGCCGCGCGGCTATCGCCTGGTAGGACGGGTCGGCGTCGTCCAGGTAGAGCGCACGGAGGAGTCGCCGACAATCCGGGTCGAGTCTCGTCAGGCCCTGGTGCAGCCAAGCGCGCTGGGTCCACTCCTCGTAGGCGTCCACCGGGTCTGACACACCGGCGGCCGGGTCGGTGCCGGCGCGGTCGGGATGCTCGCGGGCGAGCACCTCCCTCTCGCGCCGCCGACGGTCGATGACCCGCCACGTCTGGCGTCGGGCGACCGTGCCCAGCCAGGGCAGCAGTGCCTGGTCGTCGCGCAGTGAGCGGAGACCGCTCAACAGCGCCGCGAAAGTCGCCTGGGTGACGTCCTCGGCGTCCTCGCGGTCGAGGCCGTAGCTGCGGGGGACCGAGTAGACCAGCCGCTCGTACGCCGTGACCAACTCGTGCCAAGCCTGCGAATCTCCGGCGCGGCACCGTGGCACCAGGTCGGTGTCGGGCGTCACCCGGGAACCCGCGGTAGCCATGGTCCCACGATAGATCCGCCGAATAAGACGGGGATGAGAATGCCTGGCTTTGTCGGGACCCCCTGCATCACCCGCCTGGGCACAGCGCACTGGTGTGTCGAGGAGGTCATCGGGACCACCTAGGACTCAAGGAGCGACATCATGCACAAGGCACTTATCAGCGGAACCTTCGTCACCGCATTGACGGTCTCCGGGCTCGCGTTCGCCCCCGCGGCGATGGCCGAGGAGCGGACCTGTCGAGGAACGATCGGAGCGATCACCCTGGACAACGTCCGCGTCCCGCAAGGTGCGACCTGCCGGCTGGACGGCACCACCGTCCAGGGCACGGTGAAGGTGGAGAAGAGTGCCCGCCTTTTCGCCACGGGTATCCGGGTCGTCGGCAACGTCCAAGGTGAGGGCCACGACCGGGTGGAGGTGCGAGGCAGTCGGGTCGGCGGCAGCATCCAGTTGGTGCAGGGCGAGCGGGCCCTGCTGCGCAACAACCGAGTCGGCCAAGACGTGCAGTCGTTCGCGAACACCCGCGAGCAGACCTTCACGCTGAACCGCATCGACGGCAACCTGCAGTGCAAGGAGAACACGCTCGCTCCGACCGGAGGGCGGAACCAAGTCGACGGCAACAAGGAGGACCAGTGCGCGGCGCTGTGACGTGCTGAGCCCGTGAAGTACAGGCATTCCCGGGACGCTTCCAACCGACCGAGAGACACCACCATGACACTTGCAATCGACTCCCCCGAGGTCTTTGGCCCCGACACGACCAGCGGGCACCAGCTGCTCCCGCTCCCCGTGACCAGGCTGCGGGCCGCCAAGCCGGCGTACACCACCCGCCACGTCGACCTCGCCGCCGCCACACAGCTGCTCACCGGTGTGGAGCCGCACGTAGGGGGTTTCGTGCTCGCCACCGTGTCCGAGGTGGGCCATCACACCAAGATCGAGCTTCCGGACGGTCGACGAGCCTCGCTGTTCCCCGGTGACGAGGTCGTCGTTGCCTATGGGCACCGTTACGCCCCCGATCAGTTCGAGGCCATCATGCCCTCCGACCTCGGTGCCTGCGAGCTGGTCGCCGCCGGCGGTGTCGCCGCACGCGTCCTCAGCGCCCACGGACGTATGCGTCCAGCCACCAGCCTGCAGCCCGTCGGGCTGCTGACCGACAGCGCGGGACGGCGCATGGGTCTGCATCTGGGAGTACCCGCCGGGGTGGCGCCGCCGAGGCCCGAGGACCGCCCGCTCACCATCGCCGTCGTCGGCGCATCCATGAATGCCGGCAAAACCACGACGGCCGCCTACCTCGCTCGCGGGTTGCGCGGGGCGGGCCTACAGGTCGGCGCCGCGAAGACGACCGGTACCGGCGCAGGCGGAGACGTGTGGCAACTCACCGACGCGGGCGCCTACCCGGTCTACGACTTCACCCTGTCCGGGCTACCCAGCACGTACCAGGCCAGCGCCGA
>JACCUS010000448.1 GCA_013811715.1 Nocardioidaceae bacterium | reverse complement strand
CCGGGACGTTCGGCCTGAACTTCCAGATCACCACCGCGCTGATGGCGACCGCCGAGTTCCACAAGGGCGCCGACGGGTACGGGCTGCTCGGCTCGATGATGGCGATCGGGTCGTTGGCGGGCGCCCTTTGGGCGGCCCGGCGAGGGTATCCACGCCGAGTGGTGCTGGTCTTGGCAGCGTTGTCGTTCGGGGCAGCGGAGGTGGTCGCGGGCCTGTTGCCGACGTACTGGCTGTTCGCCGCTTGGCTACCTGTTGTGGGGCTCTCCGCACTGGTGCTGCTGACGTCGTTGCAGACAGTGGTGCAGCTGACCGTCGACGCCGACATGCGCGGTCGCATCATGGCGCTCTACATGATGATCTTCATGGGCGGGACCCCGATCGGTGCGCCGATCGTCGGCTGGGTCGGGGAGGCGTTCGGCGCCCGCTGGACGCTGATCGGGGGCGGCGCGGCCACCATGCTCGCGGTGGTGCTCGCCACGCTGTGGCTCATCCGGGCCGAGCAGATCGACGTGCGCAGTCTGTCGGTGCGGCCTGCCAAGATGGCGGCATGAGTGATACCCAGCTGGTCCCAGACCGCTATTTCGAACTGATCGACCACGACACCGAGCGGCTGCTCGCGATGGGGGAGCGCGACTTGACGGCCCAGGTGCCTTGTTGCCCGGGCTGGGACGTGCGCGACGTCCTCGCCCACACCGCCGAGGTCTACGAGCACAAGGTCCGGGTGATGGCCGACAACGGCTGGCCGTCCCCGTGGCCGCCCGCCGACTTCGCCGACCGTGATCCGGTCGACCTCCTGCGCCAGGCCAAGGCCGACCTGTTCGAGGAGTTCGCGCGCCACCAGCCCGACGAGCAGACCACGACGTTCTCACCCGACGACACCACGATCACCTTCTGGATGCGCCGGATGGCGCTCGAGGTGGCCATCCATCGCTACGACGCGGAGCTCGCGCACGGCGAGATGTCGCCCGTTCCCGACGATCTCGCGCTCGACGGCATCGACGAGATGCTGCGCGTGATGTTGGAGGTCGACGAGTCCGAGGACGTCCCGACCGACCACCCCGTCGAGGCGATGGTGGCGGTGGAGGCGGCTGGGCGACGCTGGCTGTGCGACCTGCGCGAGAGGTCGGTGACGATCACGACCGACTCGGCCAACCCGGCAGCGGCGACCGTGGGCGGCGATCCTGCCGTCGTCTTCTTGTGGCTGTGGGGACGCGTGGGTGACGAGCGGGTGGAGCGCTCCGGCGACTCGAACGTGCTCAACGGCTTCCGCGGTCGCCTCGTGGAGTGCTCGCAATGAGCCGGTAACCTCGCGGCATGCATCCGCGCTACCGACGGCTGGTCATCACCGGGGCCTTGGGCTTGCTGCTGGCCATCGTGCTGGTGGCGGCACTGCTCGAGAAGCGGTTCTGATGGCCCGGCCCATGCCGGACGGCGCGCAGCACACGGGCAGGGTCAGCGACTCGGTGCGCCCCGAGCTCGAAGCCGTGCGCGCGGCGCTTCTCGACGAGCGGACTCTGGTCCGATCGGTGGCGTCGGGCCGGCAGCGCAACGCGGTGGTCCCGTTCAGGCGCGTCGAAGCGCGCTACGTCGACCTCAAGGCCGGGCGCCGGCTGCAGTTGACGTCGTACGACGGCACGCAGGCACACATCCGCAACGTCGAGCCCGGGCCGGTCGCCGAGCAGGCAGTCGACGAGCTGCTCGCCATGCCGTTCGCGAGCTGGCACGTCGACACCACCGCGGAGACGCTGCAGACCCGGGTGACGAAGAAAGGCCGCCCGTTGATGCACCGCACGGCTCACGTCGATCTCGTCGAGCCTGCTCGCGGTCACGACCGGCCCAAACGGCGACTGCTCGACGAGTCCGACCCGCTGTTCGCGCTGCTCGGCGTGACCACCGATGAGGGACGGGTCAAGCCGACCCGGATGGCGAAGTTCCGTCAGGTGCAAGAGCTGCTGGCCGCTTTGGACCCGTTGGTCGACGACGCCGTGCGGATGGGCCCGGGGACGCGACTGTCGGCCGCGCGACCGCTGCGGATGGCTGATCTCGGGTGCGGCAACGCCTACCTGACCTTCGCCGCTTTTCGCTACCTCACCGCGGTCAAAGACGTGCCCGTGCAGGCGGTGGGTGTCGACGCCAAAGCGCAGGCTCGTGCACACAACGCCGAGGTGGCGCGCCAGCTCGGAATAGGCGCGCAGATGGAGTTCGTCGAGAGCCCGATCGGGGTGGCCGAGCTGCGCGAGCCGCCCGACCTGGTGCTGGCGCTCCATGCGTGCGACACGGCCACGGACGAGGCGCTGGCGCGGGCAGTGCGCTGGCGGACACCGGTGGTCTTGGCGGCGCCGTGCTGTCACCACGACATCCAACGGCAGCTGAGCGCGGACCACACTCCCGACCCGTTCCGCCTCGTGACGCGGCACGGCATCTTGAAGGAGCGCCTCGCCGACGTGCTCACAGACGCGCTGCGGGCGTCGATCCTGCGGCTCGTCGGTTATCGGGTCGAGGTCATCGAGTTCGTCGACTCCGAGCACACTCCGCGCAACGCGCTGATCCGAGCCGTCCGGACCCCGGCCCCCGCCCCGTCGGGCGAGTTCGACGGCTACCGGAGGCTGGTCGACCAGTGGGGGGTGCGGCCGGCGCTGGCGACCTTGCTGGCCGACGACTATCCGGCGTTGCAGGTCGCTGACTCGCCCAGTCGTGGCTAGCCGGGCAGAGGTCGAGGTGGGGGTGGCACGGCGCGGCTGGTCGATCTGTGCGGTGATGGTGTCGCTGCTCCTCGGTGTGTACGCCGCGGCTGGCGCTCAGACGGAGTACACGGGGGACAGAGGGACGCTCGCAGATGACGAGCAGACGGTCTTCGAGATCGACTCGGACGCCATCACCGAGTCGAGCTCGCTCGTGGTGAGCACGACCCATGCCGGCCTGGTGTACACCACCAACGACTCCGGCGACTCCGCCACCGTCTACGTGCTCGAGGACGGGGACGGACGCCTGGTCGGCCGGACCTCGCTGACAGGCGTCGAGGCCGTCGACATCGAGGCGCTGGCGGGCGGCACCGACGGCTCTTTGGTGATCGGCGACATCGGAGACAACGAAGCCGGGCGGTCGAGCGTCTTGGTTTACCGGATCGACCAACCCGGTCGTGGCCGTGACGAGACCAGCGCCGATCGGGTCGAGCTGCGCTTCGCCAGCGGACCGGGCGACGCCGAGGGGCTGCTGTACGACGCCCGCGAGGGCCGGGTCCTCGTGATCAGCAAGGAGTTCGGAGGGTCTGTCTACCAGACCACCCGCGACGTCTTCGACCAAGAGCGGGCCACGTTGCGAAGGGTCGCCGACGCCCCCGGCCTCGCCACCGACGCGACCTTCCTGCCGGGCGGCGACCTCGTCGTCGTACGCACCTACATCGACGCGTGGATCTATCGCTACCCGTCGTGGGAGCTGGTCGACGCCATCGGGCTGCCCTCCCAGGAGCAGGGCGAGTCGGTGGCCGCCCCGCCGGGGGGGCGGTCCATCTGGGTCGGCAGCGAGGGCGAGGGCTCGGAGGTGCTCGCCGTCCGGCTACCGATGATCCCACCAGCCGAAGGTGAACCCGGGCAGGGCACGACCGCACCGACAACCCCTGGGCCGAAGACGACTCAATTGCCGCCGACGACCGGCGGACCACGGTCTGAGCCCGCACGGGGCGACGACTTTCGCGACGTTGCGGAGATCGCCCTCGTCGGTGCCGGTACGGCGCTGGCGGTGGTCGTTCTCGTCGGCATCTGGCGCTTCCGTCGGCACCGCGCGTCCGAATAGGTCGGCATCCTCGCCTACGACCCG
>JACCUS010000432.1 GCA_013811715.1 Nocardioidaceae bacterium | reverse complement strand
GGTGAGGGCTGACGGTTGAACACCACGCTGTCGAACCTCTCGAGCGCCATCCCCAGCGCCGTCGCCGGAGCCACGACCCGGCGGCCGTAGACGTCGTCGAGGTAGCCGCGGTTCAGAGACCACCAGTAGAGCCGGCTCGCTGCGGCCGGGACCGCCGCCGGGGGAAGCTCGTCCCGGAAGCGGTCGAGGTATCGAGGGCTGTACCAGCCGGAGAGCAGCAACAGTGCGACGGCGCCGGTCAGCAGCACGGCTACGAGCGGGTTGCCGAGCGGCACGCCGACGTCGCCGCCGACCGCCGGGCCGAGCAGTCGCTGGAACCAGGAGCCGGTGAGCCCGCCCGGCAGAACGTCGAGGACCAGGCCCAACGCGACGAGGCCAGCCAGGATGCATAGCGGCCCGATCAGGCGAGCCGGGCGGGTGCGGCTCGCCTCGTCCGCATGAGGGGCGGGGGCGTCGGATCCATTGCCGGCGTGGCCCTCGTCGCCGTGACCGGCGTGGCCGGCGAAGGCGACCACAGTCATCCGCCGCGTCGAGAACACGGTGGCGAAGATCGCGATCACCGCGAGCGCGAGCACGACCCAGGCGTTCCAGATAAGGCCGCCGGCACCGCCAACCGGCTCCATCACCCGACCGATCAGCGGGAGTGCCAGCAGTCCCGCTGCCACCGCCAGCACCGCTACGGCCGGCAGCCGTGCGGTGTCCTCCGGCCGGCGCACGGCGGTCGGGTCGGCGCCGCCGTGGAGGTGGTGCAGGATCGACGGCGCGGTCAGGAACAGGTAGCTCTTGTAGAAGGCGTGAGCGACCAGATGAAAGATCGCGACCGCGTAGAGACCCAGCCCGCAGAACAGGAACATCAACCCGAGCTGCGCGGTTGTCGACGCTGCCAGCAGGCCCTTGATGTCCGTTTGCACGTAGCCGACGAGCTGTCCGTACAACGCAGTCAGTGCGCCGACGATGCCGACGGCCAGGAGGGCGGTCGGCGCCTGGTCGTAGATCGGTGCCGAGCGCACCACGAGGTAGACCCCGGCAGTGACCATCGTCGCCGCGTGCATGAGTGCGCTCGACGGCGTCGGCCCTTCCATGGCCCGCGCCAACCACGTGCCGAGCGGCAGCTGTGCCGACTTGCCGATAGCGCCGAACAGAAGCAGTAGACCGACCACCTCGACGGTGCCGCGCGGCAGGGACGACACCTCCGCGAAGACCTCGCCATACTGCACTGAGCCGGTGTAGGCCACGAGCACGAACATCGCGACCAGCAGCTCGGCGTCGCCGACACGGTTCATGATGAACGCCTTCGTGCCCGCCTGGGCCGAGGCCGGCCGCTCACGGTAGAAGCTGATCAGCAGGTAGGAGCAGACCCCGACCCCTTCCCAGCCCAGGAACATGACCAGATAGCTGTCCGCCATGACCAGGATCAGCATGGTGAACACGAACAGCGACATCACCGTGAAGTAGCGGGTGAAGCCGTTCTCGTTGTGCATGTAGTTGACCGAGAAACGTGTCACCAGCGCGCTGATGCCGGTCACGATGAGCATCATCAACACGCTGAGCGGATCGAGGAGGAACCCGAAGCCGACGCTGAGGTCCCCGCTCTCCAGGAAGCGGTAGATGGTGACCTCGCGTGGGCCGGGCTGCGCCACCATCGCGGCCGCGACGTAAAGGCTGGCCACGAACGCCGCGGACACGGCGGTCACCGCGACCCGCGTCACAGCCACATGTCCGTAGAGGCGATCTCCGGTCAGGGCGTTCAAGCCGTTGGCGACGGCGGCACACAGCGGCAAGGCGCAGACGACCACCGCGGCCACCTCCACGCTGCTCACGACCGCGCCCCCGTCTCGCTGCCGGCGGTGGTGCTCACAATCAGCGCGGGGGGCAGGAAGCCCTCCCGGCCGCGGTAGTACTCATGCGAGCTCGCGACGACCGGAAGGTCAGGGACGTGCTCGTCCCACGGCACGAAACCCTCGCCCGCTACGAACCTCGTGAACCGGCCGTTGTCTGGATCCATCGCGACCAGCTGCACCCACTCGTTGTCCAACAGCTCGGCGATCGCCGGCTGTCGACCGTAGATACCGCCGAGCACCTCGAGGGTGGACTCCACGATCAGGAGCAGGCGCATCGGCTCGTGGATCTCGATCATCTGCCGCGGCAGCCCGGTGCGCAGGTCGCTGGCTGCTCCTTCCATGACTCCCAGGA
>JACCUS010000424.1 GCA_013811715.1 Nocardioidaceae bacterium | reverse complement strand
GGCGCACTCGTTCACGCTGCTGCACGACACCGAACGCGACGCGTTCCGCGCCCAGGTGGACTCGATGGGCACCGGCACCACCCTGCTCGTGGACACCTTCGACGTGGAGGAGGCGGTCAGGGTCGGGATCGACGTCGCGGGCGGCCCACTCGGCGCCGTGCGGATCGACTCCGGTGACCTCGGGTTGCTGGCCAGCCAGGTGCGCCGTCAGCTCGACGATCTCGGGGCAACGGGCACCAGGATCATCGTGACCGGCGACCTGGACGAGTTCGCGATCGCCGGACTGGCCGCGGCGCCGGTCGACGGGTACGGCGTCGGCACCTGCCTGGTCACCGGGTCGGGCCACCCCACCTGCGGCTTCGTCTACAAGCTGGTGGCGCGTGCGGAGTCCACCGATCCGGACGCACCGATGGTCACGGTGGCCAAGAGGAGCGCCGACAAGGTCTCGGTCGGCGGCCGGAAGTGGGCGTTGCGACACAGAAACGCTCACGGAGTCGCTGAGACAGAGATTCTGGGTCTCGGCGAGCAGCCAACGGGTGACGGCGACGACCGCGAGCTGCTGATGCCGCTGGTGAAGGGCGGGGAGGTGGTGGGCCGCGAGTCGCTGAACGCAGCGCGGAACCGACACCGGGAGGCGATCGCCGAGCTACCGGTGGAGAGCCGGAAGCTCTCCCGCGGCGAGCCCGCCATCCAGACCACCTACCCCTCGGCAGGTGGCTGAACACACGCTCGGGCGGCTACGGTGGGATGCAAGCGGCACCGCTCCGTCGGCCGTCTGCCGGAAGGGAGAGAAGGGAGAGAACGGTGAAGAAAGCCCTGCTGGTCGTCGATGTACAGAACGACTTCTGCGAGGGAGGAAGCCTGGGGGTCGACGGTGGCGCGCAGGTGGCGTTCCGGATCGGTGATCTGCTTCATCACTGGCAACAGGCCGACGACGCAGATCGCGAGTACGACCTCGTGGTCGCCACCCGCGACCACCACATCGACCCCGGCTCGCACTTCTCCGACAACCCCGACTTCGTCGAGTCATGGCCTCCGCACTGCGTCGTCGGCACCGATGGGGAGGCCTTCCATCCCAACCTCGACCCGCAGCCCTTCCACGCGATCTTCCTCAAGGGCGAGCACACCGCGGCGTACTCCGGCTTCGAGGGCAAGGCCAACGGCGGCAAACTGCTGGCCGAGTGGCTCCGCGACCATGACGTCACTGAGGTCGACATCTGCGGGATCGCCACCGACGTCTGCGTCCGCTTCACGGCCTTGGACGCCCAACGTGAGGGCTTCACCACCCGCGTGCTCACCGACCTGGTCGCCGGGGTGGCGCCGGCCTCCACCGAGGCGGCGCTCACCGAGATGCGTGGGGCCGGAATCAGCGTCGCCTGAGCCTCAGCCTCAGCCGGCCACCGGCTGACGTCCGCCGCCGCACTTCAGCCATAAGCGCTCAGGGGGTGAAGATCTTGCCCGGGTTGAGGATGCCTTGCGGGTCCAGCGCTCGCTTGATCCGGCGGTGCACGTCGAGGGAGAGCTGACCGAGCTCGCGCTCCAACAAGCCCATCTTCAAGACGCCGACACCATGCTCGCCCGTGATCGTGCCTCCCAGGTCGAGGCTGATCGCCATGATGTCGTCGAAGGCACGCTTAGCGCGCTCGACCTGCTCACGGTCTTGGCCGTCGAAGACGACCGTCGGGTGGAAGTTGCCGTCCCCGGCGTGCCCGACGACCCCGATCGTCAGCCCGCAGTCGGCCGAGACCGCCTCGATCCGCTCCACCAGCTCGGCGAGCTTGGTCCGTGGCACGCAGACGTCGTCGATCATCGTGGTGCCGAGCCGCTCGAGGGCGGTGAGCACCTCCCGACGCCCCTTCAACAGCAACTCGCCCTCCGCCGGGTCGTCGGCCACGGCGACCTCGGTCGCCCCCGCCTGCTCGAGCACCGCGGCCAACCGCTCGATCTCCGAACGCGACCGGTCTCCGCCGGCGTCGGACTGGGCCAGCACCACCGCTTCGGCGTCTGGGGAGAACCCCATGCTGAAGGCCTCGTTGACCGCCTGCACGCTGACCCTGTCCATGAACTCCAGCAGCGAGGGTACGACGCCGCACGTCACCACGTCGGTCACCGCCTGCGCCGCGGTACGCGCCGAGTCGAAGACGGCGGCCACCGTCAGCGGCTGCTCGGCGGCTGGGCGCAGCAGCAAGGTGATCTCGGTGATCACGCCAAGGGTGCCCTCGCTCCCGACGAACAGCCGCGTCAGGTCGTACCCGGCGACCCCCTTGACCGTTCGCCGACCGGTGCGCAGCACCTCCCCGCTGGCCAGCACGACCTCGAGCGCCAACACATAGTCGGTGGTCACCCCGTACTTCACACAGCACAGCCCGCCGGAGTTGGTGGACACATTTCCGCCGATCGAGCAGAACTCCCAGCTCGACGGGTCGGGCGGGTAGAACAGCCCGTGCTCGGCGACCGCACGCGACAAGTCGGCGTTGAAGGTGCCCGGCTGGGTGACCGCCAGCCGGTTCGGGGGGTCGATCTCGAGCACCCGGTTCATCTTCTCGAGGTTCAACAAGATGCAGCCGTCGCTAGCGTTCGCGGCGCCGGACAGCCCACTGCGGGCGCCTTGCGGCACCACCGGCACGGCGTACTCGCTCGCCACCCTCATCACGTGCTGCACCTGCGGCGTCTCCCGCGCATGGACGAGGGCCAGCGCCTTGCCGACCGGGCAGAACATGGTCCGGTCCATGCTGTAGCCGGCCACCACGTCGGAGTCGGTCACCACGGCGCCGGCCGGCAAGCCGGCGGCCAGCGCCTCGATCACAGTCTCGGGCGGAGCGCTCATACCCTTCAGGGTAGTCCGTTCAGGGCCGTCGGCGGCGGCTTCTTGCCGGAGAGCAGCCAGCTGCGGAAGAGGCTGTCCAGCTGCTCACCGCTGATGCGCTCGGCGCGCACCTTGAACTCATGCGTGCCCCCGAGACCATCGGCGTTGGCGTGCACCCAGTGGCGCATGATCGAGAAGAAGTCGCAGTCACCGACTCGGTTGCGCAGGGCCTGGATCACCATCGCGCCCCGGACGTAGACCGCCTCGTCGAAGATCCGGTTGCTGCCCGGGTCACCGATCGGCAGCTTCCAAAACGCGCTCGACGGTTCGAAGGAGCGGTAGGTGTTGAGGAACTGCCGTTGCGGGGTGCGGCCGCCACGGTGGCTTTCCCACATCCATTCGGCGTACGTCGCTGGACCCTCGTTGAGCCAGATGTGCCTCCACCGCTTCACCGCGACCCGGTCGCCGAACCACTGATGTGCCATCTCATGCACGATGATCGACCGGCTGACGCCGTACCCGAAGAAGTAGGGGCTGTAGACAGGGCGGGTCTGGTTCTCGAGCGCGAAGCCGAGGGACGTGTT
>JACCUS010000089.1 GCA_013811715.1 Nocardioidaceae bacterium | reverse complement strand
CACGGTGTTGCCCATCAGGGCCGGCGCGGTCGGCAGGTTGCCGGCGATCGCGGTGAAGTTGAAGGGCGTGATCGCGTAGACGAAGCCTTCGAGCGGCCGGTGGTCGGTGCGGTTCCAGATGCCCCTGGTGTTCGCGATCGGCTGGTCGCGCAGGATCTGCTGCCCGTAGTGGACGTTGAAACGCCAGAAGTCGATGAGCTCGCAGGCGGCGTCGATCTCGGCCTGGTAGGCGGTCTTGGACTGTCCCAGCATGGTGGCCGCGTTCACCGTCTGCCGGTACGGCCCGGCCAGCAGGTCGGCTGCCTTCAAGATGATGGAGCCGCGGTCGTCGTACGACATCGCCCGCCACGCGGGCGCGGCGTCGCCGGCCGCCTTGATGGCCGCCTTGGCGTCGACCGGCGTCGCGCCCCGCGTCACCCCCAGCACATGGGCATGGTTGTGCGGCTGTACGACGGTGAGCTCTCCGCCCCTGCCCCAGACCTGCTCACCACCGATGGTGGCCTTCAGCTCCACCTGCTCCTTTTGCAGCTCGACCAGCTTCTGTTCGAGCTCGGCGCGCTCGGGGCTGCCGGGCGGATAGTGGAGGTTGGGTTCGTTGACAGGGGCGGGAACCCTCGAGATCGCGTCCATGCGTCGCATCTTGCCATGCGCCGAGCGTGCCGCCGAATACGGCTCAGGCCGACTTCTTCGCCGGCTTCTTGGCTGGCTTCTTCGCGGCCTTCTTGGCCGACTTCTTCGTGGTGGACTTGTTGGCCGTCGACGTGCCGGGCTTGCTGGCCTTCCTGACCGACTTCCTCGCCGGTTTCTCGTCCTCGCCGCCGCCCGCACCGGCGTCGTCGCCTGCTGCCTTGCCACCGTCGCCTTCGCGTCGCTTCTTCGCGGCGTCGACACTTGCGCGCAGGGCCGCCACCAGGTCTACGACCTCGGCGGTCTCGCCCTCCTCCTCATCCTGCTCGGGCATCGGCAGACCGGACGCCTTCGCCTCGACCATCGCCTCCAGCGCCTCGCGGTAGTCGCTGTGGTAGCGGTCGGGGTCGAAGTCGGCCTTCAGCGTGGCGATGTAGGACTCGGCCATGCCGACCTCCTGCTTGCGGATCTCGATCGAGTCGTCGGGCGCGGCGAAGTCGCTGTCCCGCACCTCGTCGGGCCACAGCATCGTCTGCAGCACGAGCGCACCATCCTTCTCGCGCAGCAAGGCGAGGGTCTCGCGGGTGCGGATGGCGACCTTGACGACCGCGCACTGGCCCGTCTTGGTGAGCGCGTCGCGAAACAGCACGTAGGGCTTCGCGCCCGGCCCGTCGGCGGCCAGGTAATAGGCCTTGGCGAAGTAGAGCGGGTCGATCTGCTCGATCGGCACGAACTCCAGCACATCGATCGCCTTCGCTGTCGGTAGCGGCAACGCGGCGAAGTCCTCGTCGTTGAGCACGATCATCCGCCCGTCGGGCAGCTCGTAACCTTTGCTGATGTCAGAGTAGGGAATCTCCTTGCCGTCGACCTCGCACACGCGCTTGTAACGAATGCGCCCACCGTCGGCCTCATGCACCTGGCGGAACGAGATGTCCTGCTCTGACGTCGCGGAGTAGACCTTTATCGGGATCGTGACAAGCCCGAACGAGATCGTGCCCTTCCAGATCGCCTGCATCGTGCCCTCCCGGCCTCGGTGGTCTCATTCGCCCAAGTCGGCGATCTGCTGGGTCACAGAGCCGCCCGACTCATCCTCCATGATCCCACGGCCGGGAACCATGGTCGCGCCACGCTCGTATCAACCTAGGGTGCAACCACGCCGACCGCCGGCCCGCCGACAGAAAAGGAGACCTCGATGCGATCCGTTCGCCATCTCGGTGTCGCCACCGCGGCTGCGGCGCTTGCCCTCTCCCTCACCGCCTGCTCCGACGGCGAGAGCGACGGCGGGTCGGGCAGCGCCGGGCCGGTGACGATCGAGGTCAGTGTCCAGGGCGGTGAGATCAGCCCGAGCGGCGAAACGGTCGAGGCCGCCACTGGTCAGGAGGTCGAGCTACTGGTCAGCAGCGACATCGAGGACGAGTTCCACCTGCACTCCGAGCCGGAGCAGGTGTTCGACGTCAAGGCAGCCGAGGACCAGCGGTTCTCGTTCTCGATCGACTCCCCCGGGACCTACGAGATGGAGTCGCACCACCATGAGGTGGTCATCGTGAAGCTGCAGGTCGACTAGCCTCCGTTCGTGCGCCCCGCTGCCTCGGAACTGTTCGCCCACGGCGTCGGCGGCCGAGCTGACCTCCCGATCCCGGCGGCACTCGCCTTCCTCGGCGCCGCCGCGGCCCTGCTCGTCTCGTTCGCGGTGCTGGCCTTCGCCTGGCGCAGCCCGAGGTTCCGCGGCGACGACTCCGGCCGCGCGCTGCCGTCCTGGCTGGCGCGCGTGGTCGACTCCCCGCTCACCCGTGCGGTCCTCGTCATCACGGCGCTGCTCTTCGCCGGCTGGGTGTCGATGGCCGCGGTCTTCGGCTCCGACACCTTGGTCAACCCCACGTTCGGCTCGGTGTACGTGCTGTTGTGGGTGGGCTTGGTGCCCGCCGCGATCCTGTTCGGTCACCTCTACCGTCTCTGCAACCCCCTGCGCTGGCTGCACTGTGGCCTCAGCAGGCTAGCCGGCACCGACCCGACAAGTGGGGTCCGGCAATACCCAGCTGCTCTCGGCTACTGGCCGGCGGCGGGGCTGCTGTTCGCATTCGTGTGGCTGGAGCTGGTGGACCCCGCGATCGCACAGGACCTGTCGGCGGTTCGGCTGTGGTTCGCGATCGTCGCTGCGCTGACGCTCATGGGTGCCGCGGTGTACGGCGACACCTGGTTCGAGCACGGCGACCCCTTCGAGGTGTACTCCTCACTGGTGGCGCGGCTGTCGCCCTTCGGTCGTCGTACCGACAAGACCCCGGTCGTTCGCAACCCGCTGGAGAACCTTGACGGGCTGCGCGCCAAGCCGGGTCTCGTAGCGGTCGTCGCCGTGCTGTTCGGCTCGACCGGGTTCGACAGCTTCAAGGACTCCAGCCGCTGGCTCGGATTCTCCCAGCAGTACACCGAGCACGCGACCCTGCTCAACACCACCGCGCTGCTGACCTTCTGCCTGGCCGTCTACGTGACGTTCGTGGCAACCTCGGTGGCGACCGGTGGGATCGGCCACATCGCCGACGTCCGAAGGCGCGACCTGCCCGACCTGATGGCGCACTCGGTGGTGCCGATCGTGGTGGGGTACGTCGTCGCGCACTACCTGTCGTTCTT
>JACCUS010000400.1 GCA_013811715.1 Nocardioidaceae bacterium | reverse complement strand
TCCGCTGATGATCTTTCAGCACCCGCTGGCGTACCTGCTCGGCCTCGAGGGCATCGCCCTGCTTCGCGCATTTGCCGGAGATTATGACCGCGATTTCACCGAGTCCCGACTGGCCGAAGTCCGGGACTTGCTGGACTCGATCCAGGAGCTGGGGAACGGCGCCACGGCGGAGGCGATCACGACCATGGACGGCTATCGCAGCTGGGCAGGGTTCTACGACCTACCCGGGAACCAGCTCATCAACCTGGAGCAGCCGATCGTGCGGGAGATCCTTGACGGCCTGGCACCCGGCATCGCCCTGGACGTCGCCTGCGGCACCGACCGGCACACCGAGTACCTCGCGTCCTTGGGCCATGCGGTCATAGGCGTCGACAGCTCCCCAGACATGCTTGCGAAGGCGCGAGCAAAGGTCCCCGACGGCGAGTTCCACGAGGCGGACCTGCACCACCTTCCGGTCCCCGACGACCACGTCAACGTGGTGGTCTGTGCTCTCTCGCTCACCCACGTCCCCGAGTTGGCTCCGGTGCTGGCCGAGTACGTCCGTGTCCTGCGCCCCGGTGGCCACCTGGTGATCTCCGACTCCCGCGGCCTCATCGGTGACATCGGCCTGCCCCTGGTCAAAACCGGGTCCGACGGCAAACCCGGCTACATGCCGACCCGGACCCGTCCCACCAGCGACTACCTGGTGGCTGCCCTTCCTCTAGGCCTTCAAGTTCGCCGCTGCGAGGAACCCCGCGTCCCCTACCCCTTGGTCGACCACAACGGAACACCGCCAACCGACACCGTCCCCGTTCCCGCCCACGTCCCCGACACCCCGCCGGACATCTGGTCCCTCCATCCCTGGTGCCCAGCCGCCGCCAACGCCGCCTGGCGGGACAAACCCGCCGCCATCATCTGGCACTTCCAACTCGACAGCGCCTAGAACCCGCCCCATCCAACGGGGAAGTCTCACGACTTGCCGGTCGCGACAGTAACGCGAGACGAACGGGGCCAAGTCCCGTCCCGGATCTGCGTACCGGTGCAGGGCAGGGACATGGGGCTATACGTGGAGCGGGTGCAGGTGCCCGCCACAGCGTCGGTACTGGATCGGATTCTCGGACTGACCGGCCGAGACCCCAACTTGATTGTGATTTCCAGAGCGGATCGGTGATTCTGGCGCTGCTGTGCCAGCGCGGTCTGGTACGAGTCGGCTTGGGAGCGATGAGTTCTCACCGGCGGAACGGTCTACCTCGTCGACAGTCACGTCCACGACGTCATTCGAAGAAGGCAGCCTCCGGCAACGGTCGGATGGTCAGATCGAACCGCTCACGGGCGAACAATCATTGGAGAACACTGATGCGCAAAGTCACCGCTGGTCTGTTCCACTCCCTTGACGGAGTCGTCGAGGCCCCGAATCTGTGGCAGTTCGACAGTTTCGACGACGAGTTGGGTGCTGAGTTGACAGGCATGATCGATCGCGTCGACACCGTGCTGCTCGGCCGGGTCGGCTATCAGGAGTGGGCGAGTTACTGGCCGAACGCGGAGAGGGGTGACCCCTTCGGCAGCTTCATCAATCCAGTCGAGAAATACGTCGCATCCAGAACCCTCACCGGCGACCTCGAGTGGCAGAACTCCCGACTCATCGACGGCAGCCTCGAAGACTTCGTCGCAGCGCTCAAAGAGACCAGCGGCGGCGAGATCAGCGTCTGCGGCAGCATCTCCGTCGTGCGTCAACTGCTCTTCGCCGGTCTGCTCGATACGCTCACGGTGATGACTCATCCCGTGATCGCGGGCTCCGGGCGGCACCTCTTCGAGCCCAGCGACCCAGTCACCCGACTCACCCTGCAAGACGCCCGCCGCACGAGCAAAGGAAACGCGATCCTCGACTACGGGCTTCGCACAGAGTAGCGAGCAAGGCCACCGCTGGAGTGCACGCAAAGCAGCACGTTCAGCGGTGACATCGCAGGAGGCGTGTCCGGTGCGGGCGCTAGGTCGCGAGCCGGATCAGTGCCGTGGTGGCGGCGGCGACAAGGACGACGACGAGGAACGGCGCCCGGGTGAGCAACGCGAAGACACCGGCGCCGACCCCGGCGATCCGGGCATCGGCCACGAGGTCCTGCTCGGTCGAGAAGGCCTGTACGGCGACCAGCGCCCCCAGCATGGCCACCGGCAGCAAGTCGGCGACGCGGCGAATCAGCGGGCGGTCGAGTACCCAGTCCGGGACCGAGAGGCCAGCCAGTTTCAGCAGGTAGCACCCGGCCGCGGTGACCAGGATGGCCGCCCACATCAGGCGTCGCTCGTGGTCTCGCCCGGGCTGTCCTCAGAGTAGGGCCCGAGCGCGGCGAGCACGGCGACGCCGGCCGCGGCGATGATGGGCAGGCCGGGCAACACGAAGGGGACGAGGGCCAACGCGAGGACTCCTGCGGTCAGGGCCGTGAGCCGCGCCCGGGTGGCGGTCAGCTGCGGCCACATCAGGGCGAGGAAGGCCGCCGGCACCGCTGCGTCGAGACCGTAGGCCCGGGGGTCGCCGAGCGCGTTGCCGGCGATCGCCCCGACCAGCGTCGCTGTGTTCCACAGCACGAACACGGCGAGTCCGGTGGCGAGGAAGCCGAGTGGTGCGTCCTTGGCCTGCTTGGCCTTGAGCGCCATCGCGGTCGACTCGTCGATGACCAGCTGGGCGGCCGCCACTCGCCGTACCCCGCGCAGACGCAGCATCGACGCGAGCTTGACGCCGTAGAGGGT
>JACCUS010000378.1 GCA_013811715.1 Nocardioidaceae bacterium | reverse complement strand
TGTCATCCTTCGTGGGCCAGGACCAGCGCGACATCGGAATCCCCCAGCCGGGCAGGCCGTCGTACTTGGCCGGACTGTAGAGGCGCAGTGAGTCGAACCTCTCCCGCCACACGTCGCCAACCCGATGATTGGCTTCGAGGATCACGAACGGCCGTCCGCGCCTCCCCAGGTGGTATCCGGTCGACAGGCCGGCCTGTCCTCCGCCGATGATGATCGTCTCGAACTGTTCCGTGGTGGTCATGGTGACTCCTCTCGCTCCTGACGTTAAGGAGCCAGAGGCGGTTGCCGCGTCGGGTGAACATGCAAACTCGGCGTCGGCGCGCGGGCCAAGGTCAAGGGCCAAGGCCGGCACCAGCAGCGAGCGGACCACGAAGGTGTCGAGCGCAACGCCGATCGCGACGACCACACCCAGCCCGATCCTGAACACGTCGCCCTGACAAGCCCATGCTGCCAAGCTGATCCTGCCCCGCCGCTGACCGAGCCGACGGTTGCGACGTCAGGCGTTCGGCAGCGTGATGCGGACCCGCCGAAAGCCCTTGCCCTTGCTCTCGACCTTGGTGATCGACACCTCGCCGATCTGCTTGGTGGAGGCCACGTGGGTGCCCGAGTCGGCCTGGGCGTCCAGACCTTGTACGTCGATGATGCGGACCTGCTCGATCTGGTCGGGGATGAGGTTCTGCGCCGTGCGCATCACGTCTGCGTCCGCGAGGGCCTCGTCTCGGGTGACTATGCGTGCCGTGATCGCGCGACCACGGGCGATCTCCTCGTTGACGACCCGCTCCAGCTCTGACTTGAAACCATCGGGGACCTCGGGGAGGTTGAAGTCCATCCGGCCACTGAGCGGCTCCATGTTGGAGCCCGTGACGAGCGCCCCGAAGTCGCGGTAGACGACCCCGCAGACGACGTGCAGCGCCGAGTGTGTCCGCATCAGCGACCGACGGCGTACGTCGTCAAGGCGACCCACCACACAGGCGCCGACTGGCGGCACCGGGTCGCCTTCGCGAGGCACCAATGCGCCGCCACCGCGCACGCCCTCGATGCGCGCGAAGACGCCGTCCCATTCGAGGACACCAGCGTCGGGGGGCTGCCCGCCGCCCCCCGGATAGAAGGCCGACGCATCGAGCATGATCCCGTCCGTCGACGACTCCAGCACCGACGCGCGCCAACTCATCGTCGTCTGGTCCTGCCAGTACAACGGAAGATTCATGCCTCCACCTTCGCCGGCTCTCCATCGTAGGGAGGCGCGCGTAGGTTGGACACATGCGCCTCACACATCTTGGCCACTCGTGCCTGCTCGTCGAAGTCGGCGACCACACGCGGATCTTGATCGACCCCGGCAGCTTCTCGCACGGGCTCGAGTCCCTCACCGGCCTCGACGCGATCGTGGTGACGCACCAGCACCCCGACCACTGCGACCTCGAGCGGCTGCCCGAGCTGGTGGCGAACAACCCCGACGCGCTCGTCGCCGCAGAGCCGCAGACCGCGGAGCAGGTGGCCGAGCAGACCGGTGGGCGGCTGCGCCCACAACCGCTTGCTACCGGTGAGACCGTCTCCGTCGGGGACGCCCAGATCAGCCCGGTGGGTGACCTGCATGCCTTCAACAACGAGTGGATGCCCCGGGTGGGTAATCTCGGCGTGGTCGTCTCCGCCGAAGGCGAGCCAACGCTGTTCCACCCCGGCGACGCCTACGACGCCGAGCCCGGCCCGGTCGACGTACTGGCCCTCCCCATCAACGCGCCCTGGACCGCGGTGCGGGACACGTTGACGTTCGTACGCCGGATCGCACCCCGCTTCGCCGTGCCCATCCACGACGCGCTCCTCGCCGAGGCGGGCCGCCGGATGTACCTCGGGCATGTCTTGGACTTCGGCCCCGACGGCATGGAGGTGCGCGACCTCCACGACGGCCGGCCCGCCGAGTTCGGGGTCGTCGACTCCTGACCTTCGTCCGCGACGACGAGGCAGTTTCGGCGAGAGGCATACTGGGCGAATGGCGCTCCCCCTGCTCGGCGATGTGCGGCAACGCCTCGCCCAGCAGCTGTTCGACCGAGTCGCCGGCCCCGAGGGGCCGCGCCGACGCGATCAGATCCACTCCACCCCTGGGCCGCGCTGGTTCGCCGCCGACTCCGCGATCAGGCGAGTGCACGGCGACGCGTCGATGTTCGTGGGCGGGCTGCGAGCCCTGCTGCTCCAGTCACTCCACCCGCTCGCGATGGCCGGGGTCGCCGCGCACTCGGGCTTCGAAGGCGACCCCTGGGGACGACTCCAGCGCACGAGCTACTTCCTGGCGATCACGACCTTCGGGGCCGCGACCGACGCAGAGGCGATGCTGGCGCGGATCCGATCGATCCATGCCCGTGTCAACGGAATCGCGGCCGACGGGCGCCCTTACTCCGCCTCGGACCCACACCTGCTGAAGTGGGTGCATCTCGCCGAGATCGACAGCTTTCTGTCGGCACACCAACGCTACGGCCAGCGGCCCCTCGACGGCTCAGGACGCGACGCGTACGTCGCCGAGACGGCTCGGGTCGCCGAGGCGCTGGGAGTCGTCGACGCCCCGCGGAGTGTGGCGCAGATGCGCGCCCAGCTGCAGGTGTACCGCCCGGAGCTGGCCGGCACACCCGAGGCTCGCTCGGCTGCCAGGTTCATGCTGCTCAACCCGCCGCTGCCACTCGCGGCACGACCGGCGTACGGCGTGCTCGCCGCCGCTGCGGTCAGCCTGCTGCCCGCCTGGTCGCGGCGACCGCTGCGGCTCCCCCACCTGCCCGTCACCGAAGCGTTCGCCGTCCGCCCCGCCGGCGCCGGACTGACTCGGACGATCCGGTGGGCGTTGACCCAGCCGGCCACCGATCCGGCGGCGTCGTAGGCCTCAGTCTCCGAGGAGGGCGTCCACGAATGCCTCGGCCTCGAACGGCGCCAGGTCATCGGCCCCCTCGCCCAGCCCGACGAGCTTCACCGGCACCCCGAGCTCACGCTGTACGGCGATGACGATGCCGCCCTTCGCGGTGCCGTCGAGCTTGGTCAATACGATCCCGGTCACGTCGACCACCTCCGCGAAGATGCGCGCCTGGGTGAGCCCGTTCTGGCCCGTGGTGGCGTCGATGACGAGCAGAACCTCGTCGACCAGCGCCTGCTTCTCGACGACCCGCTTGACCTTGCCGAGCTCGTCCATCAGCCCGGTCTTGGTGTGCAGCCGACCGGCGGTGTCGATCAGCACCGTGTCGACCTCCTGCTCCACCCCAGCACGCGCAGCCTCGAATGCCACGCTGGCCGGGTCGGCGCCCTCATGGCCTCGCACGGTCGGCACGCCGACCCGCTCCCCCCACGTCTGCAGCTGGTCCGCCGCGGCGGCTCGGAAAGTGTCGGCCGCGCCGAGCAGCACGTCCTTGTCCTGGGCGACGAGCACTCTGGCGATCTTGCCGACGGTCGTGGTCTTGCCGACTCCGTTGACGCCGACGACCATCACAACGCCCGGCTTGCCCTCGAGCCGGTCCGCACGCAGCGAGCGGTCGAGTGTCGGATCGACCAGGGCGATCAGCTCCTCGCGGAGCAGCGCCCGGGCCCGCGCCGGCGAAGCCGACTCCACGCGCACGCGTGTCTTGAGCCGTTCGACCAGCTCCTGCGTGGGCGCCACCCCCACGTCGGCGGCGAGCAGGGTGTCCTCCACCTCTTCCCATGTCTCCTCGTCGAGACTGTCGCGGGACAGCAGCGTCAACAGTCCCCGACCCAGTGTCGACTGCGACCGGGCCAGCCGGGACCGGAGCCGCTGCAGCCGCCCTGCGACCGTGTCCGGCCGCTCGATCTCTGGCGCGACCAGCGTCCCCACCAGCACGTCATCGGGCAGCACATCATCGTCGACCGTCAGGGTCGGGGCCACCCGCGGCGTCTCCGTCTCCTCCTCGACGCCAGGCTCGGCTGTCGCGGTCGTGCCGTCGGTTCGTACGTCGCTCGGTGCGCCCCGGCGACGTACCCGGGTCGAGACGTAACCGACCACGACCGTCAGGGCAAGGACGGCGATGGCGATGGCGAGATACAGGGCATCAGGCACGATGACCCATCCTGACAGATGCCCCCGCTCGGAGAACTGCTCGCTATGCGGGTTCGGCCTCGCGGAGGCGTTGGCTGATCACGGCCGACACCCCGTCGCCTCGCATCGAGACGCCGTACAGCGCGTCGGCGACCTCCATCGTCCGCTTCTGGTGGGTGATGACCACCAACTGAGACGCCTCGCGCAGTTCCTCGTAGATCTCGAGCAGCCGGCCGAGGTTGACGTCGTCGAGCGCCGCCTCGACCTCATCGAGGATGTAGAACGGCGACGGGCGAGCCTTGAAGAGCGCCACCAAGAACGCCACCGCCACCAGCGACCGCTCCCCACCGGACAGCAACGACAACCGCTTGATCTTCTTGCCGGGTGGGCGCGCCTCGACCTCGACGCCGGTCGCCAGCATGTCACCCGGGTCGGTCAGCACGAGGCTGCCCTCACCGCCAGGGAACAGTCGCGCGAACACAACAGCGAACTCTCTCGACACGTCGGCGTACGCCTCGGTGAAGGCCTGCTCCACGCGCTCGTCGACGTCGCTGACGATGTCGAGCAGGTCGCGGCGGGTCTTCTTCAGGTCGTCTAGCTGTTCGCTGAGGAACTTGTGGCGCTCCTCCAGCGCAGAGAACTCCTCCAGAGCCAGCGGGTTGATCCGGCCGAGCTGGGCCAGGTCACGCTCCGCCGCCCGCAGCCGCTTCTGCTGCTGGTCGCGGACGAATGGCACATGCTCGGGGGCGGCGTCGTGCTCGTCGCCCGGCACTGACGCGGCAGGCACCAGCTGGTCGGGGCCGTAGTCGGCCACCAGCGTCTCCAGGCCGAGGCCGAGCTCGTCGAGCGAGCGCTGCTCGAGCTGCTCCATCCGCATCCGTTCCTCGGCCCGCAGGATCTCGTCGCGGTGCACCGTGTCGGTGAGACCGGCCAGCTCGGACTCGAGCTCGCGCAGCCTGCCCCGTCCGGCAGTCAACGACTGCTCTCGATCGGCCCGGGCGGTCTCGGCCTCGGCTCGTCGACCGGCCGCATACCTCAGCGAACGCTCGAGCCGGGCCAGCACGACGTGGGCCGCCTTGCCGAGGACGTCGGCCTCCTGTGCTTCACGCCGCCGGCGCCGTCGCCGGTCGGCGGCGCGGTCCCGCGCGGCGCGCTCCTGATCAGCGGATCGGGTGAGGGAGTCGGCGCGGCCGTGCAGCGCTCGGGCGCGCTCCTCCGCCGTACGAAGTGAGAGCCGCGAGTCGGTCTCGGCCTGTCGAGTGCTGCGGGCGGCGGCTGCGAGCCGGTCGAGCTCGCCGCTGTCGGGCGCAGCGTCGGGGCTCTCGCGGGCAGCGGTGAGCCGCTGCTCCAGGTCGGCGAGGCCGGCGAGGTCGTCGTCGCGGGCGGCCTCGGCGGCCAC
>JACCUS010000376.1 GCA_013811715.1 Nocardioidaceae bacterium | reverse complement strand
CGACGAGCTGGCACGCGTCGTCGACGCCTCGTGGGACCCGCCGGTGACCGTCGGCGTCCGGCTGGTCAGCCTGCTCAGCGACTGCCTGCAGCACCTCGGTCAGGCGGCGTACGTCCGTGGCCTCGCGGAGCGTGCCGGCTAGCGCCTGCCTCAGGTCAGCTTCTCGCAGTCGAACGTAACTTGGTCCTTGGAGTCGCGGTTGACCGAGTCGACTGAGCTGCCGCAGGTGACGTAGTCGGCGCTCGTGTCTTGGCTCACGATCGTGTCGGCACCCGCACCGCCGTAGATCGAGTCCACGCCGTTGTCCCCGAAAAGCTTGTCACGACCGCGATCGCCGTCGAGTCCGTCGCTTCCCGCGCCGCCCCTGAGTGTGTCGTTGCCCTCACCGCTGGTGAAGTCATTGGAGGCGGACGAGCCGGTGACGGTGTCGTCGCCGGCGCCCGTGGAAACGTCTTCCACGTCCGTCTTCACGTTGTCGGTCAAGTCTCCGGCCCTGCCGTCGTTTGCCACGTTGTTCAGGGTCACGGTGACGTTCTTGTCGCCGTAGAAGCCAACGAGGTCGACTCCCGTTCCACCGCTGAATATGTCGCGGCCGACTGTCCCGTCGTAGCTGTAGAGGTTGTCGTCACCGGCGTCGCCTTTGAGCGTGTCGGCGCCTTCGTCGTCGTAGAGTCGGTCATTGCCGGTGCCGCCGTTGAGGGTGTCAGCTCCCGAGCCGGCGGAGAGAGTGTCGCGGTCACCACCGCCGTTGAGCGTGTCGTTGCCATTGCCGGTGCTGATGTAGTTTGCCGCTGCCGACCCGGTGACGTTGTCGTTGCCGTTGCCGGTGTAGACCGACTCGATGTCGGAGTGGACGTTGTCACTCTCGCCAAGCAATGTCTCTCCGTCGCCTCCCAGGTTGTCGAGGGAGACGGTGACGCCGCCCGACCGGTTGCTGTAGTTCGCGTAGTCGTTACCCGGCCCACCTCTCACGTCGTCGTTGCCGAGACCGGGGTCGGTGCTGTCGTTGCCGGCGCCGAGATTGATGGTGTCATTCCCCGCAACGGCTGCGACGTAGTCGTTGCCGTCGCCGGTGGCCACATTGTTGATGCCGCTGCCGGGGTAGACGGAGTCGCTCCCGCTGCCCGTGGCGATGTCGTCGTTGCCCTCGCCTCCGTCCACGTACGTGCGGAAAGGAGAGTTCACCAGAGCCGAGTCGTTCCCGTCGGAGAGGGAGACGGAGATGCTCGTGACGCCGGCGGCGCTGCAGGTGATGGTCCCGCTGCCGGTGCAGCCCGTTCCGGGTGTGATCGTCGCTCCAGGGTCGGTGATGGTGAAGGACGATCCGGTGTAGGTGATCGTCACGGTGTTCGTCTCGCCCGTAGATGCCTGGTAGTAGAGAGATCCGCTGCTGAAAATCTGGGCACTGGAAGCGTCGGCCGGGCCGGCCACCAGGCCGGTCAGTGCCACGCCCAAGACTGTGGCGAGAGAGAGCGTCAGGATGCGAGAGCGACGTTTGGCGCGTGACATGAGGACCCTTTCGGCGGCACCGACCCTCATCCCTCGTCTCACGAGTTGTGCGAGTCCCCACCGCACCTGCGTAGTGGATTGATAGTTGGTACAAACGCCGGCGCACCCCCTGTGGGAGCCGAGTCCCACGCCTGCAGCCGACATCATCAAGTTACCGACGCACCCGGACATCGCCATGGCCCTTTCGAGTAATTCGCCATGGCCCATCTGGATCAGACGACGCGTGGTCACAAGCACCGTCGTCTGTCGGGTCAGCGCGCGGGCCGGGCGAGCGGTGGTTGCCAGTAGGGTCGGCAGCGATGGACACCCCCGCCGCCCGGTACGACGATGTCGACGTCGAGCGCTACCTCGACGAGCCCAGCAGGTCGACCCGGTCTGCGTTCGAGCGCGACCGGGCCCGGATCGTCCACGCCGGCGCGCTGCGCCGGTTGGGGGCCAAGACCCAGGTGGTCGGCCCGTCGAGCCACGACTTCGTTCGCAACCGGCTTACCCACACTCTCGAGGTCGCCCAGGTGGGGCGTGGTCTGGCCCTTGCGCTCGGCTCCGACCCCGACCTCGTCGAGGCCGCGTGCCTGGCCCACGACCTCGGACATCCACCGTTTGGCCACAACGGCGAACGGGCTCTCAACGAGGTCGCCGCGGACATCGGCGGTTTCGAGGGCAACGCCCAGACCCTGCGGCTGCTGACCCGGCTGGAGCCAAAGACGTTCCACCCCGACGGACGCAGCCTCGGCCTCAACCTCACCAGGGCGGCGCTCGACGCGGCGACGAAGTACCCGTGGCCGCTGGGGGAGGCGCCCGCGTCGTCTGGAAGGCATGCCGACGGGCTCCCGCGTGCTGTGCGCAAGTTCGGTGTGTACGCCGACGACCGGCCGGTATTCGACTGGATGCGAGCCGATGTCGAGCCAGCGCGTCGTTGTGTCGAGGCGCAGATCATGGATCTCGCCGACGACGTGGCCTACAGCGTGCACGACGTCGAAGACGGCGTGGTGGCCGGCCGCATCGACCTCAGCACCCTGACCGACAGCGGCTTGCGCGCCGAGGTCTGGGAGACGGCGCTTGACTGGTACGCGCCCGACCTGGATCGTGCCGACCTGGAGACGGCGTTCGCCCGGTTGTCGGGGCTCGCGGCCTGGCCTCGGGCGCCGTACGACGGGAGCCGGCGCCACCTGGCCGGCCTGAAGAACCTCACCAGCCGGCTCATCGACCGTTTCTGCTCGGCCGTCCAAGACGCCGCCTCGGCCGTCGAGCTCCCGCGCCATCTGGTGCGCTACACGGCCGATCTCCCCGTGCCCGCAGCGGTGAGCGCCGAGATCGCCGTCCTCAAGGGCATCGCCGCCCATCTGGTGATGAAGGCGGACGACCGAGTCTCCGTACTCGCCGAACAGCGGGTCGTGATCGGTGAGCTCGTGGAGATGACGTGGTCAGCGGGGCCAGCTGCGCTGGACGCCGTGTTCAGGGCGGACTTCGCGGCCGCCGACGATGACGCGGGCCGCCGCCGGGTCGTGGTCGACCAGGTCGCCTCGCTGACCGATCCGTCTGCTGTGGACAGGCACCGTCGCCTGTTCGCGACTGCGTAGACTCGACCCTCGTGGCGGGCCGCATCAGGGAAGACGACATCGCGCTGGTCCGCGAGCGGTCGCGGATCGACGAGGTCATCGGCGACCATGTGACCCTGCGCACCGCGGGCACCGGCTCGCTGAAAGGGTTGTGCCCGTTCCACGACGAAAAGAGCGCCTCCTTCAACGTCACGCCATCGCGTGGCTTCTACCACTGCTTCGGCTGCGAGGAGGGGGGAGACGTCATCACGTTCGTGCAGAAGATCGAGGGGGTCGGCTTCACCGACGCAGTGGAGCGGCTGGCGGGTCGGTTCGGGGTGGAGCTGCGTTACATCGACGACCGCCACACCGGGCCGCGACGAGACCCCGGCCAGCGCAGCCGGCTGGTCGAGGCGCAGCGAGCCGCCGCCGAGTTCTACGCCGACCAGCTCGGATCAACGGAGGCGGCGGCCGGCCGACGGTTCCTGTCCGAGCGCGGGTTCGACAAGGAGGCGGCCGAGCGGTTCGGCATCGGATTCGCCCCCCGAGGCGGCGAGGCGTTGCTCACCCAGCTGCGGGGGCGTGGCTTCGGCGACGACGAGCTGGTCACCGCCGGCCTGGCGGCTCGTGGCAATCGCGGCGCCTACGACCGGTTCCGGGGCCGGCTGATGTGGCCGATCCGCGAGCTGTCGGGTGACGTCGTGGGCTTCGGTGCGCGCCGCTTGTTCGACGACGACCACGTCGAGGCCAAGTACCTGAACACCCCCGAGACACCGATCTTCAAGAAGGGCCAGCTCCTGTACGGCGTCGAGCTGGCTCGCAAGGAGATCGCCCGGAGCTCTCAGGCGGTGGTCGTCGAGGGCTACACCGACGTGATGGCGTGCCACCTCTCTGGAGTGCGGACCGCGGTCGCGACGTGTGGCACCGCATTCGGCGCGGACCACACCCGCGTGCTGCGACGACTGCTGCTCGACCATGACGAGTTCCGCGGTGAGATCATCTTCACGTTCGACGGTGACGAGGCGGGGCAGAAAGCGGCCCTGCGCGCGTTCGGCGGCGACCAACAGTTCGTCGGTCAGACGTATGTGGCCGTCGAGCCGGACGGTCGTGACCCGTGCGACCTGCGGCTTGTGGCCGGTGACGCCGCCGTCCGGGAGCTGGTCGCCCGCCGGGTCCCGCTCTACCGCTTCGTGCTCAAGAACGTCGTCTCCCGTTACGACCTCGACCGCGCGGACAGCCGCATCGACGCCACCCGCGAAGCGGCTCGCCTCGTGGCGAGCATACGGGACCGGTCCAAGGTCGAGGCCTTCGCGCGGGAGCTGGCCGGCATGGTGGGAGTTGACGTCGACGACGTCCGAGCCGAGGTTCGGCGGGCCGCCAGACGCGGCGCGCCCGGCAGGGGCACCTTGTCCGCGGATCAGCCGGCAGCCGGAAGGCCCGGCGCCCGCGACGTAGCGAACCCGCGGGAGCGGCGGTTCTCCCTCGAACGTGACGTGTTGAAGCTAGCGCTGCAACACCCCGACGTGATCGGTGGCGCATGGGGCGCGGTGGAGGCCGACGACTTCACCCATCCGTACTATCGCGATATTTTCGAGGCGATCGGCAAGATAGGAGGCCCCACCGCGGTGTCGCCTGACAAGCTGCTGGCCGAGCTTGGAGACGTTGCGGCGCAACAGGTGGTGTCGGCGCTCGCGGTCGAGTCGCTGGAGACCTCCGGCCAGCCCGGCAAGGTCGTCGTGGCGGCGTACGTGGTGCGGTTGCGAGAACTGACAGCCCTCCGGCGGATCGAGCAGGTCAAGTCCAGGTTGCAGCGGATGAATCCGGTCACCGAGGTCACTGACTACAACCGGCTCTTCGGCGAGCTGGTCGCCCTCGAAAGTCACCGTCGGGCGCTGCGCGAACAAGCCATCGGAAGCGGGATCTAGCTGACCTTTTCCGACATTCATTACGTATGGATAAAGCACGTGCAGGGCTCTGTCGGCAGTCTCACACTGGTTCCCATGAGCACGTCAACACGTGCCGTGGCGGCCAGCCGAGCCAGTGTCCCTGCGCCACGTGTCCCGATGCAGCGCGAGGCCGAGGCGCCCGACTCGGTGCGCATGTACCTGCGCGAGATAGGCCGAATCCCGCTGCTGTCGGCGGCCGACGAGGTGCGCCTCGCCCATGCCATCGAGGTCGGCGTGCTGGCCGAGGGGCGGATCCTGACCGATCACGACCTCAGCGGCGAGGACCGGCTTGACCTTGCCTTCCTGGTCGACGTCGGGAAGTCTGCCAAGGCGACACTCGTGCAGTCGAACTTGCGGCTCGTGGTCGCGGTGGCGAAACGGTACGGCGGACCAAGCATCTCCTTGCTCGACCTCGTCCAGGAGGGCAACATCGGCCTGATCCGGGCGGTGGAGAAGTTCGACTACCGACGCGGTTACAAGTTCTCAACGTATGCCACCTGGTGGATCCGGCAGGCGATCTCGCGAGGGATCGCCGACCAGGCCAGGACGATCCGCATCCCCGTCCATGTCGTCGAGGCGATGCATCGGACCGTTCGCGTCCAGCGGGCGATGTTCCAGCAGCTGGGTCGCTCACCCACACTGCAGGAGATGGCCCTCAATTTGCAGACAACGGCTCTTAAGGTTCGGGACCTCTTGAAGCTCGTCGAGGAGCCGATGTCCCTCGACATGGCCGTCGGGGAAGGCGAGAACGGCAATCTGGTCGACCTGATCGCGGACAACCGGAGCGCGTTGCCGATGGACGACGTCGGGATGCTGATGCTGGACTCCGACGTCGAACAGCTGCTCGCGCAGGTCAGTGAGCGGGAGCGGCGGACGCTGCGGCTGCGCTTCGGTCTCGAGGACGGACGCGCGCACACGCTTGAGGAGGTCGGAGCGGTATTGGGCGTGACCAGAGAGCGGGCGCGCCAGATCGAGTCGAAGGCGCTGGCTCGGCTTCGGATGTCCGGTGGGTTGGACAACTTCCGCGAGTATCTCCACTGACGAACGAGTCAGCCGCCGGTGAGACCGACGAGGTGTCACCGGCGGCTTGTACCGATGCGCCATGATGGGCTCATGTCGAGGCCACGCCGTCTGAAGCTCCCCGACGAGGTGGCGGCTCGGCTCGCGCTTGCACAGGGAGAGCGCCCGTTGGCGTGGGCCGCCGGTCGAGACGGGGAGTGGTACGTCGGCACCGACCGCGCGGTACACGTCTTCGACGAGGGAGCGTTCCGAAAAGTCGGTTGGGAGCACGTCGAACGCGCCGACTGGCGCAGCGACACCGCACAGCTGGCCATCGTGGAGTCGGCGGACTGGGGGGAGCCGGAGCGGCGCACCGAGATCACGCTGTCCGACCCCGGCCGGCTGCTCGAGCTGCTACGCGAGCGGGTGACGAAGACCATCGTCTGCACGGTGTACGCGCCGGTGCGGAAGCGTGTCGGGTTGAGCGTGGTCGGGAGGAGATCCCCCGTCGGTGACGGGCCGGTGTCCTGGTCCTACCTGCTGGCCGAAGGCCTCGACCCCGCCGACCCGCTCGTCGCCGAGGTGGCGGCTCGAGCCATGCAACAAGCTGAATCCGAACTAGCGGGCCTGTAATGGGCAGGCGTGTAACGGCGCTTGTAGCGGAGGGTCCGCCGCGACCGAAATTCAAGCGTTCCGGTCGAAGTCGATGGCAGCGTACGCGCGAAGCTTCGATGGCTGGTGCCGCGAGTGCACCTTGCGGATGGTGCCCGACTTAGAGCGCATGACGATGCTGGATGTCCGTACCTCGCCATGGTCGTAGCGGACGCCACGCAACAGCTCGCCGTCGGTGATGCCGGTGGCGCAGAAGAAGACTCCGTCGCCTCGAACGAGGTCGGTTGTGGTGAGGACCCGGGAGAGGTCGTGCTCGGCAGCCTCGACCCGCTCGCGTTCGAGGTCAGAACTGGGGTGCAGTCGCGCCTGGATGGCGCCACCCATGCAGGTCAGGGCCGAGGCGGCGATGATGCCTTCGGGTGTGCCGCCGACACCCATGAGAAGGTCCACGCCGGTGTCGGCCCTTCCGGTCATGATCGCACCGGCCATGTCGCCGTCGGAGATGATTCGATGACGTCGGCTGCCTCTGGGCCGGTGGCGATCTTGTTCATGTAGAAGACGGCCGACGGGTCGAACATGGCACCCCGCTCCGCGACTGCGATGACGGCCACCGCGTTCGGTTGGCCCTTGGACAACAGGGTCGTCCCGTCGATGGGGTCGACCGCGACGTCGCAGTCCGGACCGGTGCCGTTGCCGACGACTTCGCCGTTGTACAGCATCGGCGCCGCGTCTTTCTCACCCTCCCCGATGACGACGACACCATTCATCGCCACTGTTCCGATGAGAGTTCTCATCGCGTCGACCGCGGCCTTGCGGACGGGGCAGAGTTGGACCTGTCCTCGGACGAGGCAGGCCGGCACGTGGAGGAGACGCTCGCGAAGCTCGACGCCGAGCTGGTGGGACTGACACCGGTAAAGCGTCGGGTTCGAGAGATAGCGGCGCTGCTCCTCGTCGACCGTGCGCGCCAGAAGTTCGGTCTATCGTCGTCCCGGCCGACACTGCACATGAGCTTCACCGGCGGCCCGGGGACCGGCAAGACCACCGTGGCGCTACGCATGGCCGAGATGCTGCACGCGCTGGGTTACATTCGGAAGCCCAAGGTGCACACCGTCACCCGCGACGACCTGGTGGGTCAGTTCATCGGGCACACGGCTCCCAAGACGAAGGAGGCTATTGGGCGTGCTGTGGGCGGCGTGCTCTTCATCGACGAGGCGTACTACCTCTTCCGCCAGGAGAACGAACGCGACTACGGGCAAGAGGTGATCGAGATCTTGTTACAGGAGATGGAGAGCGAGCGAGCAAGCCTCGTCGTCATCTTTGCCGGTTACTCCGACCGGATGGACACGTTCTTCTCGGCGAATCCCGGTCTGTCGTCCCGGGTCGCGCACCACATTGCGTTCGACGACTACACGCACGCCGAACTGATCCAGATCGCCGACTTGATGATGGTGGCGGAGAGCTTCAGGTTCGACGACGCGGGACGCGACGCCTTCTCGGAGTACCTGGCGCTCAGGATGGAGCAGCCCCGATTCTCGAACGCGCGCAGCGTTCGCAACGCCATCGAGCGTTGTCGGCTGCGCCAAGCCAAGCGACTCGTCGAGCTCCAACGACCGTTGACCAAGGACGACTTGATCACGATCACGAAGGACGACGTCTACGGAAGCAGTGTCTTCGACTCTGCCAAGCCTCAGGGGGACGGGGCTGACGCCGACGAGACCGGCTGACCGGCCCGTCGGCACGCTGCGACGAACGCGCGCTGGACCACCTCCGCATCCGGCCAGGCCTCAAGCGTCCCCGCGACGAGTGCGCGGGCGTACCCGAAGGTGAACCGCTGCGGGAGCTCTAGCTGGCGAGCAAGTGACGTGATGGTGGACAGGTTGGCGCACGCTTGGTCGAGCGGCTGGCCGCCGGACAGAAAGACAACGCCCGGCACGTCGTTCGGCACGCTCTTGGAGATGACCCTGAGCGTTGCCCGGGCGACGTCGTCTGGTGGGGTCTGCGGGGGACCGCGGTCCCCCGCCAACACCATGTTGATGCGCAGCAGCATCGCGCTGGTGTCGACCTGTGACCGCGCCAGCCAGTTGAAGAGCTCGTCGAGAGCATTTCCGGTCGCCGCCTGGGTGACGACGGCGCTGTGCGACGCCAGGTCGGGCATCGCCACCGTCACCAGCGGCAGGATCTCTTCGGCCTGCGAGGCAGCGGCGCCGCGGGAGAGCGCTTCGGCTTCGACGTGCGAACCGCCGCGTTCGATATTGGCGGGGCTGAGATTGGCCCGCCACTCAACGAAGGTCGCGCCGGCCATGCGGTTTGCGGCGAGCTGTCGACGAGCCTTCTCGACTGCCTCGCGCTGCTCCTCGCCGGGCTTCAACCGGGCTAGCTCGGCGTCCATGCGGACTCCCAGTTGGACGGCTTGGGGCTGGTTCGCGGGATGATCCAGGCGGTGCCTGGAGGCAGCGAACGTGTCCGCGGTCAGCACGACGCCGGAGAGTGAGTCCTCGACACCGGGTGCGGCGAGCACGAGGTCGACGTACTGCGCGAATGTGATATCGGGGGGTTGTGAACCTCGCCCATCGAACATCTCGCCGACATATTCGTCGGCCACGAAGATCCCCTTGCCGGGTGTCAGCAACGCGGATGCGGTCTGATGTGTCTTCGGCATGGTGGGCTCCCATCGTCGTGCGATGTCGAGTTAGGACC
>JACCUS010000116.1 GCA_013811715.1 Nocardioidaceae bacterium | reverse complement strand
CGCGGGCGGCAGCCGGCGTCAGTCGCGCGGCCGGGCCGGCCGGTCCATCCTGATCCAGCCGCGCTCGGGCACCGTGTCTTGGCAGGTGACGCGGTAGCCGTCAGTCCAGCCGCAGCGCGGCGACGAGGGGGAGTGGAAGTTGCTGTAGGCGAAGTAGGAGCGGGCTCCGACGAGGTGGCGGGGGCCTCGCACCCGCACCGTGTGACGGTTGGGTCGGCTGACCTCGGCGGTGGCGATCACCTTGCGGGTGGCGTTGGAGATCACCTCGGCGACGAGGCGACCGTCGCGGCTGGAGACCAAGACGTTGCGAGACGCACCAGCGGTGCTGTCGCGGTGCAGCTCGATCACGAAGTTGCGATGGCGACGGTGCAGCGCCGAGGAGGCGAAGTCGGTGAAGGTCTTGACGCGGTAGGTCACCGAGACACGCTCCGGGCTGCGGACCCGGATGCGATGGCGCACCGAGGCGACGTCGAGGCGGCCTGGCGTGTCGTTGGGGTCGCTGACCGTGGTGGTGATCGTGTAACCGGTGTCGTGGTCCGTGGCTGAGGGCGACGGAGCCGCCGACGCAAGTGCTGGCGTCGATGCGACGTACAGGGCCGTCATCGTCAGGGCCAGCCCGAGTCGGTGGGAGGCGGGGCGGGTGCGGCGAGCCGAGCGGTGAGAAGAAAGAGTCATCGTTTGTTCCGATCGCTGTAGATGGGGTTGCCCGCGGTCGACGGGCTGCCCGCACGTTAGGCGCGATCAGGAGACTCCCGTGGACGTCGTCCACAGGGAGGGACCGTGCAGAGTCAGCGGTCCACAGGTAAGAGGCTGAGCTGACGCAGGCCGAGAGCCGCGGGAGCGGCGTCGGTGTGATGGCCGTCCCAGAAGGTGACGAAGTCGTCGGCTGGCAACGGCTTCGCGGTCAGGAACCCTTGCATGTAGGGGCAACCGAGCTCGACCAGCATCAGCCGCTGGGCCTCGGTCTCGACTCCCTCGGCCACGGTCTGCATCTTCAGCGCATCGGAGAGCCGGAGCACAGCGGTCGCAATCTCGATGTCGACAGGGTCGGTGACGAGTCCTTCGATGAAGGTCTGGTCGAGCTTGACGACGTCGATCGAGAAGCGCTTGAGGTAGGAAAGCGAGGAGTAGCCGGTGCCGAAGTCGTCGATGGCCACACGTACGCCGAGGTCGTGCAGCGCTCCCAGCGTCGCCTGGGTGGCCGCGGTGTCGCCCATGAGCACGGTCTCGGTGATCTCCAGGCACAGCTGCGATGCGGGGAGCCCGGTCTCCTCCAGTGTCGTCGCGACGTCCTCGACGAGCCGGTGCTGGGCGAACTGCAGGGCGGAAAGGTTAACCGAAACCGTCAGAGGGCGGCGTTCGGGGTGGGACTGCGTCCAGCCGGCGACGGTGCGACATGCCTCTTCGAGCACCCAGCGGCCCATCGGAACGATCAGTCCCGTCTCCTCGGCCAGCGGCACGAACTGCAGGGGGGCCAGCATGCCGCGTTGGGGCGAATGCCAGCGCACGAGCGCCTCGACGCCGATGACGTCACCCTCGCGCGTGGCGACGATCGGCTGGTAGTGCAGTTCGAGCTCGTTCTCTTTGAGTCCCTGGCGGAGTTTGACCTCAAGGTCGAGACGCGCGCGCGCCTCGTCGACCGAGGCGTCGGTGGTGAGGAAGTAGCAGTTGCGACCGGCGGCCTTGGCCGCGTACATCGCTGCGTCGACCGCGGCCAGGACGTCGTCCGCGCTCTGGTCGGAGCTCGTGAGCCCGACGCCGATCGACGCCGACATGGAGACGTGGTGGCCGACGATCTCGAACGGCTCGCTCAACCTGTCCAACAGTCGCTCGGCGACCAACGCCACCTGGTCGATGCCGTCGGCGTCCTCGACGAGGACGACGAACTCCTCGCCGGACATCCGGGCGACCGTATCGGCTGGGGTGAGCGCGCCGAGCAGCCGGTGGGCCACCTCGATCAGCAGCTTGTCGCCGACGAGGTGACCGTAGGAGTCGTTGACGAGCTTGAAGCGGTCGAGGTCGAGAAACAGCAGGCCGTGCTGGACGCCGGAGCTGGCCGAGCGGACGATCGCGTGGTCGAGTCGTTCGAGCAGCAGCCGGCGGTTCGGAAGCCCGGTGAGCTCGTCGTGCAGGGCCCGGCGGGTCAGCTCGTCTTGGAAGGCGCGGCGCTCGGTCACGTCGCGCAGCACCAATACCGCGCCGACGTGGGCGTCATCGGCGCGGAGGGGGGTGATGCTGTAGGCGATGTCGAGCGTGTCGCCGTCGGGGGGGCCGAGGGTGCCGTCGGAGTCCTGGGCGACGAACTGCCTGGTCACCATGGAGGCGAAGTCGATCGTACGACGCCGGTGGCGCAGCGTGAGCTTGTCTCGGATCTGCTTGCCGAGCAGCTCGGTGTCTTGGCCGGCACCGAGCATCTGGATGGCGGCCGGATTGACGAAGGTGATGCGCGCGTCCAGATCGAGCGCGATCACGCCTTCGCTTTGGGAGTTCGTGATCGTGCGGAGTCGGGCGATGAGCTCAGCTGAACGCAGTACGTCGCCGGCGACACCCGCCAGCGTGACCAGGGTGTCGCGGTCACGCTCGTCCCAGTGGTCGATCCCGCGCCGCTGGTCGACCCGTAGCCGTTCACCGGCCTGGAGTGGGGCACTAAGGGATCGCGGGGGATCGGGATCATCCGCCTCGACGATCGCCGCGGCCCCGGCCCCGAGCAGGTCGCGAGCCGCAGCGATGAGGTCGACTCGCACCCGCTCGGGGTCTGTGTGAGTACGCAGGGACCCGATTGCATGCTGCAATCGCTCGGCCTGCCGGCGGGCGATGAGCTCATTGACGCTCGCGGCGTACGCCCGGTGCACGAAGACAACGACGCCGAGTACCAGCACGGCCGACCAGGGATGGGCCCCGATCGCGATCACGCTCACGCCGCCGAGCGTCACGGCACCGGCCGCCGGTACCAAGCGCTTCGCGATCTCCCTGAGCAGCGGTGGGTCGCCCGTGGCGAGGGAGACCATTCCTCGCACAGCCACCGCCGACACCACGGTGAGCGTCAGCGCCCCCAGCATGCCTGTGAGCGCCTCCCGTACGTTCGGAGATGCAGAAGGCCGGGCACCGAGCAAGGCAACGACGGTGATGCCTGCAGCCGTCGCCAGCAAGAGCTGCCCGAGATTGAAGGCAGTCTTCACCAACTCGCGTCGCGCCGCGAGGCTTCCAGCGATCGAAGCCGCTGCGACGACGGTGAAGCTCTGCCACGGGAGCAGCATGAGCAGAGTGGGAACAAAGAGGGCGTCGTTGAGATGGATCTCCTCGACCTGGTCGGTCGCCCTGACGCTGCGCTGCGGCCTGGTGTGCAACACCACTAGCACCGCCCCGATGGCCAGTGCCGCCAGCCCGCTTCCCAGCACATCCACGGCAGGGTACAACCAGATCACTGCCACGGCCGCAAACAGCGCAAGTCCCAGCATTCCCCCGCTTGCGAATCTCAGCGCACGCTGCGACGCTTGGCTTCCATTTCGCATCATGCGCGGGGGGGTCGAATCTGGGTTAGGCCGTCGAGTCAGCCCCAGTCGGTCGACCTGGCGGTGTTGGGCTTCTCGATCCCCCAGTCGGTCGACTTGCCGGCAAAAGCGTGGGAGGAGGCGCCCAGGGTGAGGGCTGCGGTGGCGACGAGGGTCAGGGCGGCGGTGGCGATCCGGCGGGCGACGGTGGTTTTCACGGCAGGGTTCCTATCGGGTATGAGGGGCTTACCCGGTGTTTCGTACCGGGCGACACCAATAGCATGACAGTATGAGAGCGAGTGTGTCGCCCTTCCCGAGCTATTTCTCGGCCTGTTCAGTCCGAAACCTCCTAGTATGAAGGCAATACTCCCCAACTAATTGTGGCTGAGCTATCACTGAACGCGACCAAAACCCGCGATCGACACGCCAACTTCCCGCCAGAACTGTCGCTCAGGTGCGGCGGTCGGCGCGGGAGTCGTCGGGAGTGTCGTCTCGGTCGTCGGTGTCGGGGTCGATCTCGTCGGCTCGTCTGTGGTGCTCGTCACGCTCAGAACGGTGGGAGGCGGCGGTCTGTTGCCGCTCGTCCGCTTCGGATTCGAGCTGCTCGGCCTGCGCGCTCTTGCGGTCTGCCTCGGCACGCGCCTGGCGCGCGTGAGCGCCGGACTCGTCGGCTTGCGTCTCGCTTCGGCGGACTTCCGTGGACTGGCCGCTCGCCTTCTCTCGGAGCTCCTGAGCTTCTCCGCGCCTGCTCTCCTCCTGCTTCTTGCGCATCATGAAGGCGGCGATCAAGGCGATCAGGATGACCGCGACGACAATGATCCATATCCAGGTGCTGGTTTCCATCGTTCCTCCTCGGATCGAGTTGCCCTGACGTTACCTGCTATAGCGGCAAAGCGCGCAGGCCGCGCCCGGGGTGCACCGATCGGGTCGATCGGTTGACAGTCCGGCTCGGCTACGCCCGATGCACCGAGGTGACGCGATACAGGTTGGGTTCGAATGACTCCGCCAGCTCGCCCGCCGTCTCCATGTGCTCCCGACCCTCCTACCCGCAGCCGCCGACGACAGGAGACGTGCAGGACAGGAACTGACTCGGGCCACCGGACGCTCGTCCCGGGGTGCGGCAGACCGATTGGCTGGTCGCCGTAACCCGGCTGCGGCTGGCTCGTTGGAAAAACGGTGTCCAGAGTCCCGAAGATGACCCCTGCGCGGCTTGCGGAAGGTCGGCGTACCCCTTGGGGGGGCGCTGCACCGAAGCGCGCACGAGCTTAGGAGCAGGTGGCCAAGGACGCCATCCGCGACAGCGCCTGGAGCCGGTGACGACGTGGGACGCGATCGGCGTTGCTGTCGGCGTCGGAACGCCCGAGCAGATCCGCGCGGTGGCCGCGACGGAGGGCATCGAGTACGTCGAGGGAGACCAGCGCCTCGAGTA
>JACCUS010000114.1 GCA_013811715.1 Nocardioidaceae bacterium | reverse complement strand
CGGCGACCACTGCCGGGAACGTCTGGCGCTCGACGGACGTGCGCACGCCGCTCGGAAGTCGCTCCAGCATCCGCGGCTCGAACACGTACGTGCCGGCGTTCACCAGATCGCACGGCTCGGTGCCGGGCGTCGGCTTCTCGACGAACCGGCGCACCCGTCCCGACTCATCGGCGTCGACCACACCGTAGACCGATGGGTCGTCGACCGGTGTGAGGTGCAGCGTGGCCTCGGCGCCGCTGCGGCGATGAAACCCGACGAGCGCGCCGAGGTCGAGATTGGTCAACACGTCGCCGTTGGCGACGACAAACGTCTCGTCGATGCCGGCGACGTCGGCGGCGAAACGGATGGCCCCTCCGGTGTCGAGCGGTTCGGGTTCGACGGCGTACTGCACGACGACATCACCGCAGCGCTGGTCGGGGAACACGCTGTTGAAGTGCTCAGGTTTGAAGCCGAGAGCCAGCGTGACCCGGTCGACTCCGCCGCGCTCGAGCTGGCCGACGAGGCGCACGATCATCGGTACCTGACCAACGGGCAGCACCGGTTTGGGGATGGTGTCGGTCAGTGGGCGCAGCCGCGTACCGAAGCCGCCGACCAGGACGATGGCCTGCATCAGCCCGAAGGTTGCGTGGTGGCGCCTGTGGTGCCCGGTGGCGCGGACGAAGCCGGTGCCGTGGAAACCGGCGCCGTGGAGCCCGGTGCCGTGGAAGCCGGTGCCGAGGAGCCCGTCGTCGCCGCGGCGGGGTCCTCGGTGCCGCCGGAGTCGGCGGCGCCGAGCGCCGGTAGGTTCTGAGCCTCTGGCGGCATCGGCAGTACCACGTCGTCGGGGGCGAAGGCGATCGTGTACACCATCGAGTTTTTCGTCATCCGGATGTCGTTGAAGTTGGCCGTGTAGGTGATGCCCTCGCCGGTGTTCTGGTAGCTGTCCCATGCCTGGACGCGCAGGCTGCCGTCCTGATCGCCGCACTTCGTGTCGTCCTCTTTGTACGTGGCGCCGGAGAGTTGGTCGTCAGGGAACCTCAGCTCGGAGTCGCTGAGATCCACGCCGTACACGTCGAGGAACACGCCGAGATCGGCGTTGCGGCCCGTGGCCCGGCTGGTGAACGCGTGCCAGTGGATCACGCCGTCGTCGTGGCTGTGCACGCCGGTGGCGAGAAACTCGTCGCTGACCAGCTGGCCGGCGGTGTCCTCTTCCTCCTTTGCCCCAGTCAACTGCTGCCACTCCATCTCCCCGCTCTCGGGGTTGCACAGATAGAGGCCGTACGAGGCGTGCCAGTGATCGTCGACAGTGGGCGGCGAGGAGTCCTCTGCAGGACGGGACTGGCGGGCGTACACGATGGTGGCGAGACCGAGCACAGCGACCATGGCGACGATGGCAGGGAACAGCGTGCCACCCTGGAAGCGGACGCGGGCGCGTCCGGACCGTTGGGCCAGCTTGGCCGCCCTGTTCGTCGAGGATGATCGTGCCACGAGGACGAGAGCCTATCGGCGGCGCTCCCCCCGGGGGCTGCGCCCCCGAACCCCATCGCTGTTCACCGATTGCGGCGTTGCGCAAGGTCATCCACGAGCCGGGCGTAGGCGGCGGCGATCGCCGCCGGTGACGCCGCCTGTTCCACCCACTGACGGCCGGCCCGGCCCATTGCTGCTGTGCTGTGCGGGTCAGACAGCAGGGAATCGAGCGCCCTGTCGAACGCCTGCTGATCGTCGGGCTCGACGGCCACGCCGGCCCCCGAGGCGGCCAGGATGTTGGGGACCTCGGTCCCGGGATCGATCGACGCCAGCACCGGGCGACCGGCGGCCAGGATCGAGTACGTCTTCGAGGGCATGCTGACCCTGGCCAAGCCGGCGCGCAGTGGCACCACGTGGATGTCGCCCGTGGCCAGCAGCTCGCTCAGGCGGTCCTCGGGCACGTACGACCCGAAGCGGACGTTGTCCAGCCCGGCCGCCATCTGCTCGATGTCGGTTCGGCCCGACCCTCCGCCGTTGATGAGGAACGTGACATCCGGCCGCGATCCGGCGGCGCCGAGCAGCAGGGCCAGCGACTGCGAGAACCCGATGTTGCCGGCGTACAGCACCACCGGCTCGTCGCCGATCCCCAGTTCGCGCCGCAACGCCGTCTGGCGATCGCGCGGAACGATGACGCCGGTGTCGACGAAGTTGGGGATGGTGTGCACGTTCGCCCGACGGGCGTCGCCCACCTTGGCACAGACGTTGTGGGCCAAGTCCACCGAGAGCACCGTGACGGCGTCGGCCTGCCGATAGCTGAGCACCTCCAGCCAGCGGGCGAGGCGGATCACGCGGCGGTTCGTGATGGTTCCCGTCTCGACTGCGGCATCGGGGAACACGTCCTGGACGTTGAAGATCTCCGGCGCTCGGTGCGACCAGGCGACGATGCGCCCCGTGAGCCCCATCGTCAGCGGCGGCGACATGGCGATCACGGCGTCGACTCGGCGGAACCAGCCGCCAGCCCGCAGCCCGACGAGGGCGGCCAGTGCGGAGAAGGCGCAGAACCCGGCGGCTCGGCGTATCAGGCTCCTGCGATCGGAGCCCGGGAACGGGTGGATCCTGGTGATCGAACCCCAAGCCGTTGTCTGGCATCGCACGAGGCGGCCTCTCCAGCCTGGCTCGATGGCGTGACTCCGGTACCACGGCAGGGCCGTGACCACGTGCACCTGGTAGCCCCGGCGCGCCAGCTCGTCCACGAGCCGCGACATCACATTGCCGGTCGGTGCCGAGTCCGGCCGGAAATGAGGACACAGCACGACGATCACGCGCGACGCAGCGCCCGGCCGCGCGTCGGCATCCCTCGCCGTCATCGTGATCCCACTGTCATGCTGATCGCTCGAGCGCCAGATCGTAGGCCCGCAACAGGGCGCCTGCCGAACGTCGCAACGTGAAGTGTGCCAGCCGCGCCCGTCCTGCCGAAACCAGCGACGACCGCCGCCGGCCAACGTCGTCGAGCGCCCCGGCCCAGTCGTCGAGACGCAGCGGCAGCACGAGGCCGGCATTGCCCACCACCTCGGGGAGCGCCGCTTCGTCGCTTGTGATCACCGGCGTGCCAAGCGCCATCGCCTCCGCCACCGGCGCTCCGAAACCCTCGTAGGTCGAGGGGAAGACGAGAGCATCCGCCAGTCGCACGAGCCCGTCCCGGTCGGCCTCGCTGACCCGGCCAGGGCGGATCACGCGATCGGCCACGTCTGCCGCCTCGATCGCCCGGCGCACGGCTGCATCGGCACTGCCTGCCCCACCCAGCAGCACAAGCCGCAGCTCAGGATCGGTCCAACATTTGGCTAATAGCTCGATCAGGAACCCGTGGTTCTTGTGGGGGTGGGTGATAGACGGGTACACGACGACGCGACCCTCCCCGAGCCCGAATCGGCGGCGCAGGTCGCCGGCACTGGATGCCGTCCGGCCGAGCGACGACGGGATGCCGTGGGGAACGACCACTAGCGCCGCCGGATCGGCGTCGAACGCCTCGATCACGGTGTCGGCCACGAATCGGCTGGGGGTGGTGATCACGGCGGCGCGCCTGACCGACCGTGGTACCGCCTGGGACAGGTACGCTCGCTTGGCGGCGGTGAAGTTCTGCGGCAGGGCGCGGTACTGCAGATCGTGGACGGTCAGCACGATCGGCCGATGGCCGACGGCCGGCGCCGTGCCGCCACCATGGTGGACGAGGCTGTGCCGGCGCGTGCGCGCCGCCAGCCAGGTGTGCTCAGCCGCCACTCGCAAGGGTCGCTGGTCGCCTGGCAGCGGTGGCCTGACCAGCTCGAACTCAGTGGCCACGTCGGGATGGGTCTCAGCGAACGAGTCGAGGCAGTAGACGACAGGTCGCCTGGTTCGCTCGAGACCGAGCTCCACGAGGCCGAGCAACTGACGTACGAGGTATTCCTCGCTGCCGCCAACGGCACCCGGCCGGCACCACAGCAGGTTCATCGCCGCCACGGCCATCAGGACACCCGACCCGCCGCCTCGAGGTACACGGCCCTCGTGGCGGCAGCGGTGGCCGCCCACGTCATGGTCTCGGCTCGCCGGCGTCCGCGTTCGGCCAGTTCGTCGGCGTGTTCGACCGCCTCGCCGATGCCGGCGGCGATCGAGTCCACGCAGAACGGATCGACGAGCACGGCGGCACCTCCGGCCACCTCCTCGGTCGACGTGGCGGCACTGGTCACGACTGGAGTGCCCTGAGCCATGGCCTCCAGAACGGGAAGCCCGAACCCCTCGCGCTCGCTCGGGTAGACGAAGACCGTCGCGGCTGCGTACAACGACGCCAGATCGGCGGCCGGTACGAAGCCGATGAAGCGCACGTGGGCGGAGGCCGACGGTGCGGCCTGGCCCCAGCCCTGAGCGCCAGCAACGATCAGGGGGAGATCGCCGAGGCGGGCGATCGCCTCGGCGAGGCGGACCAGGTTCTTTCGCGGCTCGAGCGTCCCGACGAACAGGGCGAACCGTTCGGGCAGGTCGTATCTCGCAAGCCGATCGGCGTCGTCGCCCGGCACCGGACGGACATCGATGCCGAGTGGCACGTGGCGCAGGCGGCCGACGTCGATCCCGGCCGCCTCGCAGTCCGACATAGTCGCCTCGCTGGAGCACAGCACGTAGTGGGCCCTGCGCCGGATCACGTCCAGGCTGCGGCGCATCAGGCGCACGCCGTGGCGCGAGAAGTGCTGCGGACTGTGCAGGAACGCCAGGTCGTGAACCGTGACGATCATCGGCGCCAGGCTGGCGCACGGCACGAGTCCCGTGGCGTGGGCCACGTCGACGGGACCGGTGGCACCCTCCACCTTGGGCCATCGGGCGCGCAGCCACAGCTCGTACAGCAGCGGCCTGGCCACCGGCAGTGCCCGCACCGGAACCGGCGACCGGTACTCGGGTCGCGGCAGCCGGGCGTGCCGACCCGCCACCGGCACGAGTTCGATCGACGGATCGTCGAGCAGCTCGCCGGCAACGGCCAGGGCCGCGGTGGCCGTGCCACCGGGCACGGGGTGCCAGCACTGCTCCAGCGTGTAGGCGACCCGCAGCGCCTGCGATCGACGATCGTCCACAGTCATGCGTGCTCCATGATGCCGGGCGCGGCCGCAACACCGACACCATGTCCAGGTCCTTCGTGGGGCGCAAGGTGGCGACCAACGGCTAGATCAAGCCGGCCGCCTCGGCAGGGGCGCGGTAGGCTTGGGCGAGGGAGTCGGTGGTCTCGTGGGCGTTGAGGCCGCTCGGGTTCGGGACGACCCAGAGCTCGACGCCGGCGATGTCGTCGGGTTGCCGACCCATCACAGCCTTGGGGCAGCCGAACGCGCTGCGGAAGGCGGTGATCCCGGCCACGGCCACAACACGAGGCCGGTGCTTGGCCACGAAAAGTTCGAGCCGCTCGCCGCCGGCCCGCAGTTCGGCGGCGGACAGTTCCGACGCCCTCGGCGTGGCCCTGGCCACGAGGTTCGTGATGCCGATCCCCCGCTCCACGAGGTGGCGACGATCGTCGTCGGTCATCCCGGCGCCCCGGTCGATCGGGCGGTCGATGACCCCGGCCCGCAGCAGGGCCGGGTAGAAGCGGTTCCCCGGATGCGCGAAGTGGGTGTTCGTGGCCGCCGTCCACAAACCCGGGTTGATGCCCACGAACAGCAGCCTGAGCCCGGGCCCGACGAGGTCGGTCACCACGGCGTCGCGGAAGGCCTCCAGCTCTGCTCGGGTGAACCCCACGGCGGGCGACGCTAGAGGAAACCGCCTCGAACAGACCGGGCGCAGCGGCGACAATTGACCATGACCCATCCGTATTGGCCTCCGTTCGATCTGGAGGTTCGCACGCCCAGGATCACGTTGCGGTACGTGGACGACGAGTTGGCGGTCCGGTTGGCCGAGTTGGCGGCG
>JACCUS010000325.1 GCA_013811715.1 Nocardioidaceae bacterium | reverse complement strand
CCGGGGTCGGCTCAGTTCACCGAGCGGCGCAGACCCGAGCGCTGCACGACGCGCTGGATGGTCAGGTCGCGCTCGTCGGGCGAGCCGACGTACCTGATGTCGCGCAGGCCCTGCTCTTGGGCTGCCGACTCGAACACGAAGTGGCCGTAGTTGAGCAGCCGGCCGATCATCGGCTTCTCCACCGTGATGTCGAGGATCCGCGAGATCGGCATCGTCGCCAGGCTGCGGGCGAACACCCCCTGGATGCGGAACACGCGCATGTTGGTGATGACGAAGCGGTCCATGCTCTCGCTCAGCCCGAGCCAGCCGGCGTGGGCCACCAGCACCCAGCACAAGGACAGCATCAGCCAGCCGATCTGCACCGGACCCAGCACGAACAGCACGAAGACCACCCCGCCCACCACCAGCTCGGCGGCCGCCCGCCAGTAGACGACCCAGTGGTGGCGAACCTCGTCGATGACCACCTCGCCTTCGTCGGCGAGAAGGTGCGAGGCGATGTTCGGGTCGGCGAGAGTGCGCCGCAACCAGCCGGCCACGATGGGTGGCTCAGCTGAACAGTTCGCTCAGGAAGCGGACGACCTGTTCGAAGCCGTCCCCGACGGCGCCCACGGCGCCCTTGATGGCGTCGGCCGCGTTCTCGGGCTGCGTCAGCAGGTAGAAAGCCGCGAAGGCGAGCACGAGGAGGGCGAGTCCCTTCCTGGCCACGTCGGTCACCGCTCCTCCTCGTCGGTCGGCTACGTTCCCAGCCAACCTGTCTAGCAGAGCAGCCACCCGGCGGTGAGGAGGCGCGCCGAACGGGTCACAGGGCGGCGATGAGCCGGTCGGCCGCGGTGTAAGGGTCGAGAGAGCCGTTGATGACCTCACCGGCGAGCGTGTCGAGGTCGGCGTGGCCGTGCAGGTCGCCGAACCGCTCCCGCAGTGCGGTCAGCGCGATCGCCTCGATCTCGTCTCGCGCCCGCCGCTGCCGTCGGACGCTGATCTCGCCGGTGCTCTCGAGCCGCTGCCGGTGCTTCTCGATCGCCGCGACCAGATCGTCGACACCCTGGCCGGTGCTCGCCACCGTATTCACGATCGGCGCTCGCCAGTCGTCGGCGGCAGCGCCGAGGCTGAGCACGGAACGAAGGTCGCGCACGACCTGGTGGGCGCCGTCGCGGTCGGCCTTGTTGACGACGTACACGTCGCCGATCTCCAAGATGCCGGCCTTGGCCGCCTGTATCCCGTCGCCCATCCCGGGTGCCAGCAGCACCAGGGTCGTGTCCGCGAGGCCGGCGACCTCGACCTCCGACTGCCCCACTCCGACGGTCTCGACCAGGACGACGTCGCAGCCGGCCGCATCGAGCACCCGGATTGCCTGCGGCGTCGCCCACGCCAGGCCGCCGAGCTGACCGCGGCTGGCCATCGACCGGATGTAGACATCCCTGTCGGTGGCATGGCCCTGCATCCTGACGCGGTCACCGAGCAGGGCCCCGCCGGAGAACGGCGAGGACGGGTCGACCGCGAGCACCCCCACCCGCTTGCCCTGTGTGCGCAAGGCCGTCAGCAACGCCGAGGTGGCGGTCGACTTCCCGACGCCTGGTGAGCCGGTGATGCCGACGATCTGCGCATGGCCGGTGTGTGGAGCGAGTCTTTCGGCGACCTCGCGGAGCAAGGGCGAGGCGTCCTCGACGAGCGAGATCAGCCGGGCGACCGCGCGTGGCTCACCGGCTCGGGCCCGCTCTACCAGTTCGGCCACGCCGAGCTGGCCGCTTGCCGTACGACGTCCGACCGGCTCCCGCCCGCCGGGTGCCTCGGCTCGGAGGCCCCCAGCTCGGGACTGGTCGGCCCCGGGCGCGTCGGCCTTGGGAGCGCTGGCGGGCTGGGTCACGCCGAGGGGCTGGGTCACGCCGAAGGGCTGGGTCACGCCGAAGGGACGTGCACGATGAGAGCGTCGCCTTGCCCGCCGCCACCGCACAGCGCGGCCGCTCCGACCCCGCCACCGCGGCGCTTGAGCTCCAGCGCCAGGTGCAAGACGATGCGGGCGCCCGACATGCCGATCGGGTGTCCGAGCGCGATTGCTCCACCGTTGACGTTCACCAAAGCCTCGTCGATGCCGAGCTCGCGGGAGCTGGCGATGCCCACCGCCGCGAAGGCCTCGTTGAGCTCGACGAGCTCGAGATCATCGACGGCGAGGCCTTCCTTCTCACACGCCGCCCTGATCGCGTTGGCGGGCTGGGACTGCAGCGACGAGTCGGGGCCGGCGACCTGGCCGGAGGCGCCGATCTCGGCCAGCCAGGCAAGCCCGAGCTCATCGGCCTTCCGCTTGCTCACCACGACGACCGCGCAGGCGCCGTCGGAGATCTGCGAGGACGAGCCCGCGGTAATCGTGCCTTCCTTGGAGAAGGCCGGGCGCAGCTTGGCGAGCGAGTCCGCCGTGGTGTCGCCGCGGATGCCTTCGTCTTCGCTGACCACGATGGCGTCGCCACGGCGCTGCGGCACCTCGACCGGCACCACCTCGTCGGCGAAGACGCCATTCTTCCAAGCGGCGGCCGCGAGCTGGTGCGAGCGCGCGGAGAACGCGTCCTGCTCCTGCCGGCTCAGCCTCTCGCCGTCGGCGTTGCGGGTCTCGGTGAGGCCACCCATGGCCTGGTCGGTGAAGATGTCCCACAACCCGTCGTGGGCCATGTGATCGCGCACCGTGACATCGCCGTACTTGTAGCCCTCGCGCGACTTGGTCATCAGGTGGGGGGCGCTGGTCATCGACTCCATGCCGCCGGCAACGACCACGTCGCACTCACCGGCGCGGATCAGCTGGTCGGCCAACGCGATCGCATTGATACCGGACAGGCACACCTTGTTGACGGTCAGCGCCGGGACGTTCATCGAGATGCCGGCCTTGACCGCGGCCTGGCGGGCGGGGATCTGACCGGCGCCCGCCTGAAGCACCTGACCCATGATCACGTAGTCGACCTGGCCCGGGGATACCCCAGACTTCTCCAGCGCCCCCTTGATGGCGACACCACCGAGATCGGTGCCCGACAGGTCCTTCAACCCGCCGAGCAGCCGTCCGATCGGGGTGCGAGCGCCCGCGACAATGACAGATCCAGCCATCAGGTCCTCCTGTCGATATCACCAGGGTTGGCTTCCGCCAGGCCGTTGGCGGTGAGAGTCTGCCTTGCACAGTACCCAGCGCCTCGCGCGGGCGGAACGCGGCTCATGACTCCGATGGTGTCGAACATGTCACACCCGGTGGAGCGTCGCACCGCAGAGCCGCCAACATAGAGACATGTTCCCCGCACATCTGATCACCGCCATCGACCACGTCGGCATCGCGGTGGCCGACCTCGACGAGGCCGTCGCGTTCTACGCCGAGAACTTCGGCTTCTCGGTCGTACACAGAGAGGTCAACGAGAGCCAAGACGTGCGGGAGGCGTTGTTGGCTGTCGGCGACTCCGGCGCGTGCCTACAGCTGCTCGCACCGCTGTCCGCCGACTCGGCGATCACCAGATTCTTGGCACGGTCAGGGCCCGGCATGCAGCAGCTCGCGTACCGGGTCCAAGACATCGAGGCCGCGATGGACGCCGTACGTGCTCAGGGGATGCGGCTGGTGTACGCCGAACCCCGCCGCGGCACGGCCGACAGCCGGATCAACTTCATCCACCCCAAGGACGCCGGCGGCGTCCTCGTCGAGCTCGTCGAGCCCGCCGCCGCGACCGAATGAAGGGCCTTGACATGAAGGACATCCTCGACGCCATCCTCGGCGACGGTGCCAGCGCCGACGACTTCGCCGCGCTCTCGGTGCCGGAGTCGTACCGCGGGGTCACGGTGCGCAAGGACGAGGCGGCGATGTTCGAGGGGCTCGACTCGTCAGACAAAGACCCGAGACTGAGCCTGCACCTGGACGAGGTGGCGACGCCGGAGCTCGGTCCTGGCGAGGCACTGGTGGCCGTGATGGCGTCGGCGATCAACTACAACACTGTCTGGACGAGCATCTTCGAGCCGGTCTCGACCTTCGCCTTCCTCGAGCGCTACGGCAAGATGTCGCCGTTGTCGCGGCGGCACGACCTGCCCTACCACGTGGTCGGCTCCGACCTGGCCGGCGTCGTGCTGCGCACCGGGCCTGGCGTCCACACCTGGCGGCCCGGTGACGAGGTGGTCGCCCACTGCTTGTCGGTGGAGTTGGAGAGCGCCGACGGGCACGACGACACGATGCTCGACCCGGAGCAGCGCATCTGGGGCTTCGAGACCAACTTCGGTGGCCTCGCGCAGCTGGCGCTGGTCAAGTCCAACCAGCTGATGCCGAAGCCCGACCACCTGACGTGGGAGGAGGCGGCGTCTCCGGGGCTGGTCAACTCCACGGCGTACCGGCTGCTCGTCTCCCGCAACGGCGCTGTCATGAAGCAGGGCGACACGGTGCTGATCTGGGGGGGCTCGGGGGGCCTCGGCTCCTACGCCACCCAGCTCGCGCTCAACGGCGGCGCCACACCCGTCTGCGTGGTGTCCTCGCCCGCCAAGGCCGAGCTGTGCCGCTCCATGGGCGCCGAGCTGATCATCGACCGGGCTGCGGAGGACTACCGATTCTGGAGGGACGAACAGACCCAAGACCAGCAGGAGTGGCGCCGGTTCGGCGCTCGGATCCGCGAGCTCACCGGCGGCGACGACCCCAACATCGTGCTCGAGCACCCAGGCCGGGAGACCTTCGGCGCCTCGACGTTCGTGGCGCGCAGGGGCGGCACCATCGTCACGTGTGCCTCGACCTCGGGCTACCTGCACGAGTACGACAACCGCTACCTGTGGATGAACCTCAAGCGGGTCATCGGCTCACACTTCGCCAACTACCGGGAGGCGTGGGAGGCCAACCGGCTCATCGCGAAGGGTCGGATCCATCCCACTTTGAGCAAGGCCTATCCACTTGCTGAGACAGGTCAGGCCGTGTTCGAGGTACACAGGAACCTGCATCAGGGCAAGGTCGGGGTACTCTGCTTAGCACCAGAGGTTGGGCTCGGAGTGCGCGACCAGGACCTGCGCGGTTTGCACGCCGAGGCGATCAACCGCTTCCGAGGCGCATGACGCCGGGGTCGCCGCTTGGGAGACCCCGCCGAGAGCAATCGAGGACCAAGACGACCATGAGCGACAAGCCCACCACCCGAAACAGTGGCCTGTCCATCTTCGACGGGCCCACCGAGCCGACTGCGGACACGTCGGCCGACGACGCCACCCAGGCCTTCCCGTCGCCGTCTGACCGCGCTGGGTCCAAGCCGGCCCGGTCGGGTGCCTCAACCCAGTCGGCCTCGGCGCGTCCGACGTTTCCCGTCGTACGACGGGGAGGCTACGACAAAGCCGCTGTCGATGCGTTCCTCGCCCACAACGAGGCCGGGCAGGCGACCTCGCTGGCCGACGGTCGGGCCGCCCAGGAGGAGACTCAGCGGCTCCGGGCCAAGGTGGCCGACCTGCAGACGCTGGTCGACCAGCAGGGAACGCCGACGTACTCGGGGCTGGGCAACCACGCGGCAGCGATGCTTCGGCTCGCCGAGGAGCAGGCGGCGACCGTGACGAACACCGCGCACCAAGCGGCCGAGGAGTCTCGTCGTCATGCCCTCCACGAGGCCACAGCGCTGAAGGCCGATGCCGAGAAGGAGGCATCGGACATCCGCACGGTTCAGATCCAAGAGGTCGAAGAGCGCCGGACGACGGTGCTTGCGGAGGCCGAGCAGGAGCGCGACCTCGCCCGCTCCGAGGCCGCCGACACCTTGGCCTCGGCGCGGCGCGAGGCCGAACAGGTGCGGCTGGCCGCGAGGCAGGAGGCGAACGCGCTGCGCACGTCGGCGAAGCGCGAGGGCGAACAGGCCCAGGCGGTCATCGAGCGGGAGGCGATGGAGTCACGCCGGGTTCTCGCGGTCGAGAAGGAGCGGCTCACGAAGGAGGCCGCCCAAAAACACGACTCCGCGGTCGGTGAGACGACAAAGCTCGTCGAGGAGGCCGAGAGCCGGGCCAACGCCGCAGAGCAGCGCGCTCGGACCGCCATGGAGACAGCGACCCGGCACCGCGAGCAAGCCACCTCCGAGGCCGAGAGGTCGCTGGCCCGTTCCCGGCGCGAGGCTGAGCAGATCGTGATGGCCGCCCGTCGACAAGCCGAGCAGATTGTCAGCAACGCCCAGGCCGACGCCGACCGCCAGAACTCCGCCACTCGCGCCGAGCTCGCGACGCTGCAGAAGCGTCGGGACGGCATCGTCACCCAGCTCGGCCAGCTCCGCGATCTGGTGGCCACCTTCGGCGCCAGCGACGAGGAGGCGGCCGACGGCTCGCAGAGTCAGGTGGAGGAAGATTCACGCCGGCGACCGACGTCGGCCGACGGGTAGGCCCACCCGGTAAACCGCCAGCCCACCGCCGTTGCCGGACGCGCGGCAACCCAGCGGAGCGTGTGACAGGGTATGGCCATGGCGGATGGGGATGAGGACGACCAGACGCGCGAGGCGGTCGATAGGCGCGACGCTGAGCACGACCCGTTCGGCGCCCCCGGGCCGCCGGTGTCGCGACATGCACCGTTCTACCTGGGGTTCATGGGGGCTCTCGGCGTACTGCTAGCCCTGCTCGTGGGCATCGCCGTGCGCACGATGAGCTCGGTGCTGGTCCTCATCATCGTGTCCATCTTCCTCGCCGTGGGGCTGAACCCGATCGTCGAATGGCTCATGCGCCGTGGCATCCACCGCCGTTGGTCGGTGGTGATCGTGACACTGGGCGTGCTCGGTGTCGTGACGCTCTTCGTCGTCTCCTTGGTGCCAGTTCTGCGCGACCAGATCCAGGCGCTGATCGAGAACGCCCCAGGCTGGCTCGAGCAGCTGCGCCGGAACACGACCGTCCAGGACTTCGACGAGAAGTACGACGTCATCGACACGGTCAGCGAGCGGCTCGAGGATCCCGATCTGGCCCAGCAGGCGTTCGGCAGTGTCTTCGCCGTCGGACTCGCGGTCCTCGGCGCTGTGCTCAACGCGTTCTTGGTGTTCGTGCTGACGCTGTACTTCCTGTCCGCACTCCCGAAGATCAAGCAAGCCGGCTACTCGCTGGCGCCCGCGTCCCGGCGCGCCCGGGTGGCCTCGCTCGGCGACGAGATCCTGCGCCGGGTCGGCGGGTACGTCGCCGGCGCGTTCTTCGTCGCTCTGACCGCGGGTATCACGTCGTTCATCTTCTTGGAGATCGTCGGTCTGGGCCAGTACGCATTGGCGCTGGCGCTCGTCGTGGCGATCTTGGACTTCATCCCACTGATCGGCGCGACCATCGGGGCCGCCCTGGTCACCGTGATCGGACTAGCGACCGACGTCAAGATCGGGATCGCCTGCCTGATCTTCTACGTCATCTACCAGCAGGTCGAGAACTACGTGATCTACCCGCGGGTGATGAGGTCATCCCTCGATGTGCCCGGTGTCGTCACCGTCGTCGCGGTTCTCATCGGCGGCAGCCTGATGGGCGTCGTCGGCGCCCTACTCGCCATCCCGACCGCGGCTGCGGCGATGCTGTTGCTCCGCGAGGTCGTGCTCCGCAAGCAAGACGCCAGCTAACGCTGGACGCGCAACGGCGAGGGCTCGTGCTCCATCGGGCCGTCCCACGTGGTCGGTAGCGGCGCGGCCGCGGGGTTGAGCCTCGCCACGATCAGGTCCAGCACCACCTCGGCCTGCCCCACCCACAGGTGCCTGCCCCCGGGAACGGCGATCACCTCGGCATGGGTCACCGCAGCGAACCGCTCACGCGCCGCGGCGGGTCGCAGGTAGTCGTCGTACTCCGGCACGATCGCAACGAGCGGCTTGCCCGACTCGTCCCACACGCGCAGGTGCTCGGCCTGGGCGAAGCGCAGCGGCGGCGACAACAAGATGGCGCCCTTCACGGCCGGGTCGTGACCGTGCATCAGCCCCAGGTCGGTGCCGAAGGACCAGCCGACGATCCAGATGTTCGGCAGCTCGGCGAACTCGGCGTACTCGATCGCCGCCGCGACATCGTGGCGCTCCCCCCTTGCCTCGTCGAACTCACCCTGGCTTGTGCCGTGCGGGCTGCTGGTGCCCCGCGTGTTGAAGCGCAGTACGGCGACGCGCGCCAACGCGGGCAGCCGCGCTGCCGCCTTGCGGAGGATCTGGCTGTCCATCATCCCGCCATGGGTCGGCAGCGGGTGCAGGCAGACCATCGTCGCGACCGGGTCGCCGGTCGACGGCAACGCCAGCTCGCCCACCAGATCGAGCCCGTCGGCGGTCGTCAGTGTCAGCGCCTCGCGACGGGCCGGGAGCACCGAGTTGGCGCGGATGCGTTGCGGCGCGGCCACGTCAGGCGTGGGAGTAGTCGCGGAAGCCGCGGCCGGTCTTCCGGCCGAGGTAGCCGGCCGTCACCAGGTGCTCGAGCAGCGGCGCGGGGGCGAAGCCCGGCTCCCGGAACTCCAAGAACAGGGTGCGCTCGATCGCCAGGGACACGTCGTTGCCGACGACGTCGAGGAGCTCGAACGGGCCCATCGGTAAGGCGCAGCCCTGTTTCATCGCCGTGTCGATGTCGTCGGCGGTGGCGTAGTGGGCCTCGAGCATCCGGACCGCGTCGTTGAGGTAGGGGAACAACAACGCGTTCACGATGAAGCCTGCCCTGTCACCGCACGACACGGGGTGTCTGTCGACCGCCGCGCACAGCGCCCGGACCGTCTCGGCGACGTCGGCGTCGGTGGCCACCGTCGAGACCACCTCGACCAGCTTCATCGCTTGGGCAGGATTGAAGAAGTGCATGCCGATCACGTCGCGAGGACGGTTGGTCACGGAGGCGACCTCGATGACCGGCAACGACGAGGTCGTGGTGGCCAGGATGGCGCCGTCTCGGCAGATCTCGTCCAGGTTTTCGAACAAGGCCTTCTTGACAGCGAGATCCTCGGTGATCGCCTCGACGACGAGGTCCGTCTGGGCGAGGTCCTCCAGGTCGGTGGAGCCGCTCACGTGCGCGAGCGCCGCGTCCCGGTCGCCCTCGGCCAGCTTGCCGCGCTGCACCGCCTTCTCGAGGCTGCGGACCACGTCGGCCCGAAGACCGTCGGCCTTCTGCCGGCTTCGGGCGACGTATGTGACGTCGTACCCCGCCCTGGCGAAGACCTCGACGATGCCGGTCGCCATCGTCCCCGAGCCGACCACGCCGAGCCGGCTGATCCGGCGCCTGAACTGTGGCGCGCTCTCGTCGCCGGGCGACTCCGCGTCGGTCACCGCGACCGGGCTGTCGGCGGCCTCGTACGTGTAGAAGCCGCGGCCGGTCTTGCGCCCGAGCAGCCCGGCAGTGACCATCTGCTTGAGGATCGGCGCGGGCGCGTGCAGCCGGTTGCGGCCTTGGCGGTACATCGTGTCGAGGATCTCGTACGCCGTGTCGAGGCCGATCAGGTCCAGCAGCGCCAGCGGGCCCATCGGGTAGCCGCAGCCCAATCGCATCGCGGCGTCGATGTCCTCACGCGCCGCGTAGTGGCTGTCGTACATCGACACCGCGTGGTTGAGGTAGCCGAACAGCAAGGCGTTGGCGATGAAGCCGGCCTTGTCGCCTGCCGCCACCGGGTTTTTGCCGAGCTTGCGGGCGAGCTCTTGTACGTCGGCGACCACCTCCGGCTCGGTTACCACCGTCCGGATCACCTCGACGAACTGCTGCACCGGAGCAGGGTTGAAGAAGTGCATCCCGATCACCCGGTTGGGCCGCGACGTCGCGGCCGAGAGTTCGGTGACCGACAACGACGACGTGTTGGTGGCGAGCACCGCGTCGGGTCGCACGACCTCGTCGAGCTGCTGGAAGATCGTGCGCTTGAGGTCGAGGTGCTCCACGACCGCCTCGACGACGAGGTCGCAGTCCTTGAGGTCGGCGAGAGCCGTGGTGAGTGTCAGTCGGGCGAATATCGCCTGCTGCTCGATGTCGGTGAGCTTGCCGCGCTTTCGCGCCCGGTCGGTCGAGTGCTGGACGTGGGCGCGTCCGCGCTCCATCTGCTCGTCGTTCTGCTCGACTCCGACGACGTCGAAGCCGTTGCGGGCAAAGACCTCCGCGATGCCGGCACCCATCGTGCCCAGGCCGACGACGCCGATCGTGGTGAACTCTCGGGACATGCCCGTGAGTCTCCCACGCCGACTTGTCAGAAACGTCGACGGGCTATAGGTCGCTGACGTTCTGACAAGTCGATAGGGTGGGGGGTTGTGCGTCTCGTCATCGCTCGCTGCCAGGTCGACTACGCCGGCCGGCTGACCGCCCACCTGCCGATGGCGACCAGGCTGCTCATTGTCAAGGCCGACGGCTCGGTCCTGGTGCATGCCGACGGCGGCTCCTACAAGCCGCTCAACTGGATGTCACCGCCGTGCACACTGCTGGAGGGCGTCGATGGTGACGGGGGCACCGAGTGGGTGGTGGAGTCCAAGACCGGAGACACCCTTCGCATCACAATGGAGCACGTGACCAGCGACTCGTCGTACGACCTCGGGATCGACCCGGGGCTGCGCAAGGACGGCGTCGAGAGGCACCTTCAGGAGCTGCTGGCCGAGCACCCGGCGAGCCTGGGCGACGGCCTGATGCTCGTACGCCGGGAGTTCCCCACCGCCATAGGACCGGTCGACCTGCTGTGCCGCGACCCGGCTGGCGCAACCGTCGCGGTGGAGGTCAAGCGCCGCGGTGAGATCGACGGGGTCGAGCAGCTGACGCGCTACCTCGACCTGCTCAACCGCGACCCGCTGCTCACTCCGGTGCGGGGCATCTTCGCCGCTCAGCAGATCAAGGCTCAGGCCAAGACACTAGCGGCCGACCGCGGCATCGACTGCGTGACCGTCGACTACGACGCGCTGCGCGGTCTCGACGACCCGGCGGCGCGGCTGTTCTGAGGCGCCTGTCAGTTGCCACCCCCGCCGTCGCCGCTCCCACCACCGTCATGGCCGCCGAAGCCGGAGTGGCCTCGGTCGGGACTCCTTGCGGTCCCACAACCTCCTGCCGAGCAGTGCCGCGCCACCGCCACGGCGGCCAGGATCAGCCACTCCACGGCTGCCTCCCCTCAGAACCCACCGCCGCCGTCGAAGCCACCCCCGCCGTCGAACCCTCCGCCGTCGTATCCTCCGCCGTCGTACCCGCCACCGGCGTCATAGTCCCCGCCGGCATCGTGATCTCCCCCGCCGTCGTCCCCTCCGTCGGAGCCCCCTTCACCGCTGCCATCGACGTCGCCGAACATCACCGCTCCCATCATCGTGCCCATGAACATCAGGTTCATGATGCCGAATGCGGCGAAGTACCCGCTCGCCATCGGCGCGAATGCTGGCCCGGCTTGCCAGTAGGGCACCCGGCGAGAGCCGACCATCACCTTGCGTGAGTCCGGTTCGCCGCCGGCCTCGACGCGTTGAGCGTCGAGCTCGCAGGCGGGCACCTCCCGAGCCGTGCCTCCCGACGGGGTCCACGACACGTCTCGGGCCGAGGGTCCGTGCTGTGGGTTGAAGAAGCACGGGGCGCGCCGGACCGGGAGCGGCTCCCCGGCCACCCGGGCCTGCACACAGGCGACGGCATAGCGGCCGTCCTCGAGGATCTCAGTGACATGGCGGATCTCGTCGGGCTCCGAGACTGCCGCCACCGACTCCTTAGCGGCCTCGTAGTCGTCGAGGGCGCGTTGGTAGTCCGCGCGCGTCGTCTCATCGAGCTCGCGGCCGGCCAAGTCGAGATCGAGCCGCTGCAGCTGCTCGCCGAACTGGGTGACGTCCTCGTCGGCCGCCCGCTTCACCGAGGCCATCTCCTCAGCCGTCGCCTGGTGTCGGCGTCGCACGCCGATCTGGCGGCCACCACTCGTTCGGACGAGCGCTATCACCGCGACCACGACCAGTACGATGAGCAACCACTCCATGCCAGCACTCCCCTTCGACCAAGCCCGCAGTGAGCGGGCGTGTCCAGCGTACGCCGAAGGACGTCTCGCCCCCCGGGTTCTCATCCGCCGACGAGCTCCAAGACCTCCTCGGCGCATCCCCACGACACGGTGACGCCGGCTCCGCCGTGGCCGTAGCAGTGGATGAGGCGGCCGCCTCCCGTAGCCGCTTCCTCCTCCAGCCGGACCTCGGGGCGGGCCGGGCGCAGCCCTGCCCGGTGCCCGAGCACGGTCCCTGCGGCCAGCTCCGGCACCAAGGCCGTTGCCCGCGCCAGGATCTGCTCCGCGACGTGCGGGTCGGGACGCCGGTCCCACTCTCCGTAGTTGTCCGTTCCGCCGACGACGATGTCGTCGGCTCTCGGAACGACGTACGTCACACCCGCTTCGTCGCCTTCACCCGCCTCGACGGCCAGCAGCCAGCGTTCGACGCCCACCTGCGCGACCCGCACCACCTGCCCTCGCACCGGCACCAGGCTGGTGTCGCCGGCCAGCCGGCGCGCACCGAGCCCGCTGCAGTTGACCACCAGGTCGGCCTGGTCGGGCAGCTGCGACAGCGCCATCCGGGTGATTGTCCCATCGGCCGCCGTCAGCCGCTCCTGCAGCCAGCACAGGTACTTGGGCATGTCGATGACCGGCGCGACGAAGCGCCAGCCGTCGCGGTAAGGGGCAGGGAGGTGGTCGAGCCGGCGCATGCCGGGCACCGCCGTAGCCCACCACGGGTCCGGTGCCTGAGCCTTCAACAGCTCGACGCCCTCGCGCAGCACGACTCCCGAGTCCGGCTCGCTCCTCGCCATCTCGGTGAAGATCTCCAGGCTGCGGCTCGACCATGACAGTGCCTTGTCGCGTGGCTGAATCAGGTATGGGTACCACAACGCCGCGGCCACCGACGAGGTGGTCTCCAGCGGCAGTTCGCGGGCGAGCGAGTGGACGTCGTGGCCCTCCTCGGCCAGTCGGACGCCGACGGTCAGCCCTGTCACCCCCGCGCCGACGACCAACACCCGCATGCCACCAGTCTGCCAGCGTCGGATCTCTGGGCCGGACTTTCGGGCATTCAAGGCCCGCATGGCCTCAGCCGGCGCGATCCGACGACCCGCACGTAGCCGGGGCTGCGCCACATCCGGAGCGTTGTGACGCGATCAGTCGGCCGCGCCCGCCACGGGCGGCGCTGTCGAGTCAGAAGCCGCGGGGCTGAGCTCGCGTGCGACGTACTCCTCGATCGCCTCGATGTCGTGCTTGGCCCGGGTGACGACGGTGACCAGGGCGGAGATGGTGGCCACCTCCTCGACCTGCTCCTTGATGAACCACTGCATGAACTGGTCGGACGCGAAGTCGTTCTGCGACCGCGCCAGCGCCGTGAGGCCGTTGACCTGGTCGGTGACCCTCTTCTCCTGCTCGAGGGCGAGGGTGACCGGGGCGACGACGTCCTTGAACTTGCTGGTGGGGGCCGCCACGCCCGGGATCTCGACCGAGGCGTCGGCGTCGAGGAGGTACTGGACCATCATCATCGCGTGGTCACGCTCCTCCAGCGCCTGCCGGTAGAAGAAGGCCGCGAGCCGCGGCATCGTGAGCGTGTCGTAGTAGGTGGCGCATGCCACGTACTGCTGATGCGCCGCGAACTCGTTGCCGATCTGGTTGTTGAGCTGCTCGACGAACTTCTTCGCCGCCATGGCGGTGCCTCCTGCGCTGTCGGTTTCCGGCGTACGACGATCCATCAGCCGCTGGCTCCGCACCAGCAGCCGAGGGTGCCTCCCGTCACCCTAGCGGCCACGCGACGCTTGGCCGCCCTACCGCACCGGCGCCGATGCGCGTGAACGCCAGCAGCGCGAGGAGACAGCACTTCGCACGCTTGTCGGACTGTTACCCGTTCCGCGCCTGCTCGCCAGCGAGCCCGGAAGGCTGACGACGGAGCTGTCACCGGGAGCGCACGGTCAGGACCGCTGTTCGATGCCGAAGGAACGACCGCGGTTCTCCTCGCCGACTGGGAGTGGACGCACGTCGGTGACCCGGTCACCGACCTGGCCTGGTGCGAGTGGATCGTCCGAACGCACCATCGCGATCGTACGGGGCGCGCTGGGCGCCTTGTTCGATGGGTACGGCGACCGCCCCGACTGGTCGGCACGTAAGCAAGCGATGCTCGACCGTTGCCACCAGCACCTGGAGTGGACTCGCAGCTGGGAGAACCGTCGCGCCGAGGTCTGGGTGGAGCGGATCACG
>JACCUS010000316.1 GCA_013811715.1 Nocardioidaceae bacterium | reverse complement strand
GTGAGCATGTCGGGGCTGAGTGAGGACTCGGTGTCAGGGATACGGAGCTCCTGCGCGCGCTTGTCGGCCATCGCCAGCAACCGGCGGATGCGACCCGCGATCGCGTCCTTCGTCAGCGGCGGATCATGCAGCTGACCGAGCTCTTCGAGGCTCGCCTGCTTGTGCTCGATCCGCAGCGCCCCCGCGAGCTTCAGGTGATCCGGCACCTCGTCGGCGAGTATCTCCAGCGCCCGCTCCACCCGAACCCCCGCAGCCACCGCCGCTCGCGCCGAGCGCCGCAAGTTGGCGTCATCGAAGTTCGCCAGCCGGTTGGCCGTCGCCCTGACCTCACGTCGCAACCGCCTCTCCTCCCAGGTCAACAGCGACTCATGAGCGCCGAGCCGAGCCAGCAGAGCGCTGATGGCGTCACCGTCGCGAATCACGACGCGGTCGACTCCGCGCACCTCCCGCGCCTTGGCGGAGATCCGCAGCCGACGGGCCGCGCCGACCAACGCCAGCGCCGCCTCCGGGCCGGGGCAGGTGACCTCGAGCGCCGACGACCGCCCGGGCTCGGTCAGCGACCCGTGGGCGAGGAAGGCGCCGCGCCATGCCGCCACCGCGTCACAGCCGGAACCACCCACCACCTGTGGCGGAAGCCCGCGGACGGGGCGGCCGCGAGTGTCGAGCAGGCCCGTCTGGCGGGCCAGTGCCTCACCGTCCTTGACCACCCTGACGACGTAGCGGGCACTCTTCCGCAGCCCGCCACCGCTGACCACCACGACGTCGCAGTGGTGGCCATAGATCTCGAAGATGTCCCGGCGCAGTCGTCGCGCAGCGGCGCCGGTGTCGAGCTCGGCCTCGACGACGATTCGGCCGTTCTGGATATGCAGCCCGCCGGCGAACCGCAGCATCGAGGAGACCTCGGCCTTGCGGCAGCACGACTTGGTGACGTTGGCAGTTGCCAGCTCGGCCTTCAGCTGTGCGGTCATTGCCATGAGGCCGATCCTGCCACGCCGAAGGCCAGGGTGTTCGGCAGCCATACGTTGTTGCGCCGTCATCGGAGGATCCCCGCGTAGGCGGCGGCCAGCCGGGTCACGTCGTGACGCGGCGACCCGTCGGCCGCGGCAACGTCAGCGATGACCAGCTCAGCGCCAAGTCCGTGCACTGTCTCTTCCAGCATCGGCATATCCACCACACCTGACGTGTCCGCCAACACGACGTCGATCTGTAGGTCGGGAGCATGAAGGGCCAATACTTCCAAATATGTGCTCGAAGTGAAACCGTCTGTCTCCCCGTCTTGTGCGGTGACGTTGAGCGTCACGCAACGGCGGCCCGAGGTCTTGGTCAAGGCTGCCCTCAGTTGGGGCACCAGCAGGTGCGGGAGGACGCTCGTGTACCACGACCCCGGACCCAAGATCACCCAGTCGGCGGCATGGACGGCTTCCAGCGCCTCCGCACACGCCGGCGGGTCGGCGGGCATGAGCTCGACCGACTCGACCAAGCCTGAGGTGCTGGCGACCTGCACCTGCCCCTGCACCCGCTCCAGCTCGTTCGGACGCTCGGCGTCGGCGCCTCGCACCTGTGCCTCGATGTCGATGGGTACGGCGGCCATGGGCAGCACCCGGCCTTGCGCACCGAGCAACCTGCCGACCCAGTCCAGGCCCTCGACATGCCCGTCCAACAGCTCCCACAGCGCGACGATCAGCAGGTTCCCCACCGCGTGGTGGTGCAGGTCGCCGCCGCCTTCGAACCGGTGCTGCAGCAGCTGCGCCCAGGTGCGCCCCCACTCGTCGTCACGGCACAGCGCCGCGAGCGCCTGCCGCAAGTCGCCCGGTGGTAGCACGCCGAACTCTTGGCGCAACCGGCCCGAGGAGCCGCCGTTGTCGGCGACCGTCACCACCGCCGTGAGGTCGGTGCAGAATGTCCGCAGCGCGCTCAGGCTGGCGGCAAGCCCGTGGCCTCCTCCCAGTGCGACGACCTTCAGCCCCGCTGCAACCGGGTCGGTGACCTCGCCCCACGCGTCGTCGAAGACGGGGTTGCTCATTCGCGCCCCAGGTCGCGGTGCACGACGAAGGTCTCGACGCCGACCTCGCGCATGCGGGCGGCCACCGTCTCGGCCATCGCTACACTCCGGTGCTTGCCACCGGTGCACCCAACGGCGAGATTGAGGTACTGCTTGCGTTCGCGCAGGAAACCGGCGTACGTCGTCTCCAACAGAGCGCCGAGCCGTTCCAGGAACTCCACCGCCGACGGCTGGCCGAGCACGTACGCGCTCACCTCGGCGTCAAGCCCCGTCTGCGGACGCAGGTCGGGGACCCAGTGCGGGTTGGGCAGGAACCGCATGTCGAGGACCATGTCGGCGTCCACGGGTATCCCGTACTTGAAGCCGAACGACACCACCGTGGCGCGGACTGCCGGCGACTCGGTCTCCGCGAAAGCAGTCTCGACCTTGGCCGCCAGCTCGTGCACGTTGAGCTCCGAGGTGTCGATGAGTACGTCGGCGTCGCCGCGCAGGTTGCGGATCATCTCCCGCTCGCGGCGGATGCCGTCGAGCAGGCGCGCCCCGTCCTGGAGCGGGTGCGGACGCCGCGCCGCCTCCTGCCGGCGGACCAGCACGTCGTCGGTCGCCTCGAGGAAGAGGATGCGGGGGCGAAGATGCGTCTCGGCGAGAGAGTCGAGCGCTCCCCGCAGCTCGGCGAAGAATCCTCGAGAGCGCACGTCGACCACGACGGCGAGTCGCGCTTCGCCCTGCTCCTCGTGGTCGATGAGCTTGACGGCGGGCTCGAGCATCTGCGGCGGAAGGTTGTCGATGACGAACCATCCCAGGTCCTCCAGCGCGTGGGCGGCCGTGCTGCGTCCGGCGCCGGTCATGCCGGTCACGATGATCAGGTCACCTGTCGAGCCGGTCATCCGGGCCCCTTCACTGGCCGGTCCCCATGCTCGCTCGCAGCCTCGCCCGAAGGTGCTGCGTCGTCGATGATCTCCCCTGTCGCCATGTCGACCGCTGGCTGGGCTCGGCCCGCCGTGGTCTGCAACGCCGCACCGATGGACTCGGCGGTACGCCGGCCGAAGCCGGGCAAAGCGGCTATCTCATCGACGCTGGCCGCCCTGAGCTTCTTCAGCGACCCGAAGTGGCGCAACAGCACCTTCCGTCGTACCTCTCCCAGCCCCGGCACGTCGTCGAGAATACTCTCGACCATGCTCTTGGACCGGCGGTTTCGGTGATGGGTGATGGCGAACCGGTGCGCCTCGTCGCGGATCCGCTGCAACAGGTACAGCCCCTCGCTGGTCCGTGCCAAGATGACCGGGTCTGGAGTGCTCGGCCGCCACACCTCCTCGAGCCGCTTCGCCAGCCCCACGACCGGGACGTCGTCGATGCCCAACTCGTCGAGCGCGCGCTGCGCGGCCGCCACCTGTGGCGGACCGCCGTCAACGACCACGAGCCCCGGCGCGTAGGCGAACTTGCGGGGCCGACCGGTGTCCGGGTCGATCAGGGCCGGTCCCTCCTCCTCGTCCTGCGCGCCGAGGTCGGGTTCGGAGGACTCCGCGCGCTCGTCGAGATACCTCCTGAACCGACGGCTGATCGTCTCGTGCATGGCGGCCACGTCGTTCTGCCCTTCCACCCCTCTGATCACGAACCGCCGGTAGTCGCTCTTGCGGGGCAACCCGTCCTCGAACACCACCATCGAGGCAACGACCTCGGTGCCTTGAAGGTTCGACACGTCATAGCACTCGATCCGCAGCGGCGCCTCCGGAAGTTCTAAGGACGCCTGGATCTCTTCGAGGGCACGACTGCGAGTGGTGAAGTCGCTTGCGCGCTTGGTCTTGTGGAGCGCGAGCGACTGCTTGGCGTTGCGCTCCACCGTCTCCAGCAGGCTGCGCTTGTCACCGCGCTGCGGCACCCGGATCCGGACGTTGCTGCCGCGCTTGTCGGTGAGCCAAGTGGTCAGCGCGGCGGCGTCCTCCGTGTGTTGCGGGATCAGGACCTCACGCGGGATGGCATCACCGGTCTCCGCGTCGTACACCTGGGTGAGGAAGCGGCGCAGCAGCTCCGACAGCTCGGCGTCGTCGACGCGGTCGGCCACCCAGCCCCGCTGTCCCCGCACCCGTCCGCCACGGACGTAGAACACCTGGACCGCGATCTCGAGCGGGTCCTCTGCGACGGCGATGACGTCGGCATCGGTGCCGTCGGACAGCACGATCGCGTTCTTCTCCATCGCCTTGCGCAGCGCACCGATGTCGTCGCGGAGGCGGGCGGCGCGCTCGAACTCCGTCTCGGCCGACGCGGCCCGCATCTGCCGCTCCAGTCGCCTGATGTGCTGGCTTGACTGGCCGGCGATGAACGAGCAGAAGTCCTCGACGATCTGGCGGTGCTCGTCGGCGGAGACCCGGCCGACGCATGGCGCCGCACACTTGCCGATGTAGCCGAGCAGACAAGGCCTGCCGATCTGGGCGCTGCGCTTGAACACGCCCTGCGTACACGAGCGCATCGGGAAGACCCGCAGCACCAGGTCGACGGTCTCGCGGATCGCCCAGGCGTGGGAGTACGGTCCGAAGTAGCGCACCCCCTTCTTCTTCGGCCCCCGGCCAACCATCACCCGCGGGAACTCCTCGTTCAGGGTGATCGCCAGCCAGGGGTAGGACTTGTCGTCGCGGTACTTCACGTTGAACCGCGGGTCGTACTCCTTGATCCACGAGTACTCCAGCTGCAGCGCCTCGACCTCGGTCTGCACCACCGTCCACTCCACCGAGCCGGCGGTGGCCACCATGGTGGCGGTGCGCTGATGCAGGTTGGCGACGTCTTGGAAGTACGACGACACCCGCGAGCGCAGCGACTTGGCCTTCCCGACGTACACGACGCGGCCACGCGGGTCCCGGAACCGGTAGACCCCCGGGGCATCGGGGATGGCACCCTGGGCGGGACGATACGTGGACGGGTTTGGCACGCGTCCACCCTACGATCAGCGGGCGGAGATGCCGGACGCGGTGGCGGTGAGATATCGGGTGACCTCGCCGCCGTCGCGGGCAGATACTGTCAAAGGTGGAACGACGCGACCGACGCCTCGTTTAGTTCCACTGCCTTTCTAGACTTTCGGAGGCCACGGGGAAGGGGCAGCATCGTGAGGCAACAGGACCGGTACGGGCTGACGCTGACGACGAACGGCGACGCCGCCGAGGCGTACAACCGGGGAGTCGGCGCTTTGCTGCGAGTCCAGGCCGGCGGCCTGCAGGCGCTCACCGAGTCCGTCGCCCATGACCCGACCTTCTCCCTCGGCCAGGCCGGGCTGGCGCTGCTCGGTCACGAGTACGGCGCCCCCGTCGACGTCGAGAGCCGGCTGGCGGGCGCCTTCACGCACGTGGATCGGGCCTCCGAGCGGGAGCGCGGCCACGTGAAGGCGATCTTCTCCCACGTACGGGGCAACTCACGCCCCCTCGTCGCGTACCTGCGCGACCATCCGCGCGACGCGCTGCTGCTGTCGGCGGCGGTGCCGACGATCGCGTTCGCCGGCGTGACGACGGTGCCGCAGGAGTCCTGGGCGATCGTTGAGCGGGCGCAACCGGCGTACGGCGACGACTGGTGGTACGCGGGCCTGCTGGCCTTCGTCCGCCAGGAGCAACAGCGATGGGACGAGGCGCTTGCACTGTCGTGCGCGTCGTTGGAGGTCGAGCCGTCGGCGGGCCAGTCGGTGCACGCCCGCACCCACGTGCACTACGAGACCGGCGACCACCTGGCGGGGCGCGACTGGCTCGACGGCTGGATCCACGGGCCGGGCCAGTCCTCCGACAACCTCGCGCACTTCTCCTGGCACGCCGCCTTGCACGAGCTGTCGATGGGCGACTTCGCCGCCGTGCAGGCGCGGTACGCCGCCGAGCTCGCCCCTCCGACCGTGGCCGGCTGCCGCGCCCTCGTCGACTCGTGCTCGTTGTTGTGGCGATGGGCGATAACCCCCGGCGCGGTCGGCGTACCCGGTGTCGACTCCGTCGTCGACAGCATCGAGGAGGAGCTGCTCGACACCCCTCCCACCCCGTTCATCGCGTTGCACGCGGCCGTCGCGCTGTGCGCGCTCGGCGAGGCCGACCGGCTGGACCGGTTGGAGGCATGGGCGCGCGGGCGTTCCGACCCGACCTACGCCGAGGTCGTCTCCCCCCTCTGTTCGGCGCTGCGCGCGCTGGCGGTCGGCGACCCGAGCACGGCCGCCGATCGCCTCTTGGAGCTCCTCCGGGCGGTGTGGCGGCTCGGCGGCAGCGACGCCCAACGCGAGGTGGTGGAGGACACGCTCATCGCGGCGCTGTTGGCAGCCGGCCGGTTCGAGCGGGCGCGGCCGATCATCGACCGCCGCCTCGACCGTCGCGACGCCAGGCGGGACGAAGCGTTCCTGGGGAGGACGTACGAGCCTCCGTGACTTGGCAGCGTATGCAGCTCTACAGGCGGGTAGCACCTGCACAGCCTGCCAAGCTGTCGCGCCAAGAGTGCCCAGGCGCAACGGCCCGCTCAACCCAGAGAGATCTCGTCACCGGCGACGATGATCGGCACCGTCGGGAGCGGCTCGGTGGCGGGCCCGCCAGCCACCTTGCCGTTCTGGATCGAGAACATGCTGCCGTGGCAGATGCAGTTGATGGTGCCGTCCGTGACGTTGTCGAGCGTGCAGCCCTGGTGCGTGCAGGTCGAGGAGAAGCCGCGGAACTGACCGGCGGTCGGCTGGGTGACGACCACGCCGTCGTCTGCCAGGATCACTCCCCCGCCCTCGGGCACGTCGGACTTCGACGCGACCACGTCGCCGCCGCCCGCGGCCGTCGGCTCGCCGTCGTCATTGTCGGCAGACCCACCGCTGCCGGACTCAGGGGCCGTCGCGTCGGTGCCTGACGCCTCGTCGTCGGCGCCGCAGGCCGCCAGCACGGGCAACCCCACCCCGGCGATGGCGACCCCGCGCAGCACGGTGCGACGGGTCGGGGTCGATCGCTCGTCGTCGCGTGCGATCTCGGCCATGTCCAGCTCCTCAGCGTCAATATCGGATCACTGTCGCCGAGCCTAGCCAGCCGAGCCGCCGCGGCAACCCGTCCAAGGGTCGTAGCACCAGATCCTTATCGAGGCTTTACCCTGCGCGCGCCTTCTTGGCCGCGGTCTTCTTGACGACCGACTGCTTGGCCGCGGTCTTGGCAGCCGACCGCTTGTTAGCAGCCTTCCCCGGCGCATTGGCCCGCACCTGACCGACGACCGCTGACCTTGGTGCCGGCGTCCCCACCGCGACTCCGCGTCCGTCCAGGACCGGCTTGAGGAACACCCCGGTATAACTGGCGGCGACCTCGGCCACCTCCTCCGGCGTACCCTCCGCGACGACCAGCCCACCCTTGTTGCCCCCTTCGGGGCCGAGGTCGATCAGCCAGTCGGCGGTCTTGATCACGTCGAGGTTGTGCTCGATGACCAACACGGTGTTGCCCTGGTCGACGAGCCGGGACAGCACGTTGAGCAGCTTGCGGATGTCCTCGAAATGCAGCCCGGTGGTGGGCTCGTCCAAGACGTAGAGTGTGCGGCCGGTCGAGCGCTTCTGCAGCTCCGACGCCAGCTTGACCCGCTGCGCCTCGCCGCCGGACAGCGTCGGCGCCGGCTGACCGAGCCGGACGTAGCCGAGCCCGACGTCGCACAGTGTGCGCAGGT
>JACCUS010000291.1 GCA_013811715.1 Nocardioidaceae bacterium | reverse complement strand
GGCATGCGTGGGTGCCCTGACCCGGACGCACAACAACGGCGGACATCTTCGGGCTGTCACCACGATGGTGCGGGCACGGGGCCGGGGCTACGGCTCGGCGCTGAGCGCCGCCCTGACCCGCCGCGGCCTGGAGCAGCTCTCACCGGAGGTGACGCTCGGTGTGTACTCCGACAACGCTGGCGCGATCCGTCTCTACGAGCGGCTCGGCTACCGGCTGGTGCACCACTTGACCTCTGCCGCCGTACCGGTGTCAGCGGACCCGGCAGACGTCTGCTGATCGGTTCGAACGTGTGTTCGAATCAGTGGTACGCTCACCCGCATGAGTCCGGCGTATGCGCCCCCCGGCTGGCCCGAGCAGGTCCGTCCTCCGGGCGCGCCGTGGTGGGAGGACACCGCCATCGGGTGGCTGCTCGACCAGTGCCCACCCGACTACCGGGTGTACGCCGGACTGCGGCGCCACCCGGTAGTGCTGGCGCGGTTCACCGCGCTCCACACCGAGGCCAGCATCTCAGCCGCCCAGCGCGGCATCTCCGAGGCGCGCACCAGCCTGCGCGAGGTGCTGCCGACCGAGTCGGTCGAGGGCGCCGTCGCCATGTGGGAGCGCGAGGGCGCCCGACTGCTCAGGGTGCGACGGTCGGTGGGGCTGATCGAGGAGGCGTTCCGCGGTCGCCAGTTCCGCGCCCGGTTGTAGGCCCGGGCAGACCTCGACGACCCGCAGCTGACCGGCACGGCCAGCACCGGCCTGGACACCATCGACCTACCCGTGGTTCGACGACGGCAAGGTCGTCTTCACCGGCACCGAGGAGGGGTTGTTCGTGGTGCAGTCTCGAGTCAGGTCGTCGCAGCGCTGACCCGCGACTCCCGCAGACTGCACGACAGCGCCTAGACTCGTACGATCGGTTGCCACCGTGCTGCCAAGTGGCAGCCGATCGTATGGCGAGGCGCCGTCGGCGGACGAAGGGAAAGCGATGGGGTTGCTCGGCCAGATCACCCGGCCAGGCGATCTGCGCTGCCTCGACGACCGGCAGCTCGCCGAGCTCGCCGCCGAGATCCGCACCTTCCTCGTCACGAAGGTGTCACGAACCGGTGGCCACCTGGGTCCCAACCTCGGCGTCGTCGAGCTGACCATCGCGATCCACCGCGTCTTCGACTCGCCCGTCGACCGCGTGGTGTTCGACGTCGGCCACCAGGCCTACGTGCACAAGCTGCTCACCGGCCGGGCGGCCGAGTTCGACACGCTGCGGCAGGCGGGTGGGATCTCCGGCTACCCGAGCCAGGCGGAGTCCGTCCACGACGTTGTGGAGAACTCCCACGCCTCCACGTCGCTGTCCTACGCCGACGGGCTGGCCAAGGCCTACGTCGTACGCGGTGAGGACCGCTACGTGGTCGCGGTGGTCGGCGACGGCGCCCTCACCGGTGGCATGGCCTGGGAGGCTCTGAACAACATCGCGGCCGCAGCCGACAGCAGGCTGGTCATTGTCGTCAACGACAACGGCCGCTCCTACACACCAACCGTTGGCGGTATCGCCCACCATCTGGCGAGCCTGCGCACCGACCCCCGTTACGAGCAGGTGCTCGAGCAGGTCAAGGTCCGGCTGAAGGGCGCCAAGCTCGTCGGTCCACCCCTGTACGACGCTCTCCACGCCGTCAAGCGGGGCCTCAAGGACGCGCTGGCACCGCAGGGGCTGTTCGAAGATCTCGGCCTGAAGTACGTCGGTCCGGTCGACGGCCACGACCTCGCCGCCGTAGAGCAGGCACTGGCCCAGGCCAAGCACTTCGGGGGGCCGGTGATCGTGCATGCGATCACCAAGAAGGGATGTGGCTACCCGCCGGCAGAGGAGAACCAAGCCGACAACATGCACTCCCCGAGCGGCGCCTTCGACCCCGAGACGGGGGAGCTGCTGGCCACCGCGGCCACGATCTGGACCGATGTCTTCCGCCGCGAGCTGGTGCAGATCGGCGCCGAGCGCCCCGACGTGGTCGCGATCACCGCCGCCATGTTGCATCCGACCGGCCTGCACGACTTCGCCGCGCTCTATCCGGAGCGCACCTTCGACGTGGGGATCGCCGAGCAGCACGCGGTGACGTCTGCGGCCGGGATGGCCATGGCCGGCCTACACCCGGTGGTGGCGATCTACGCGACCTTCCTCAACCGGGCGTTCGACCAGGTGCTGATGGATGCCGCGCTCCACAAGTGCGGCATCACCCTCGTGCTCGACCGAGCGGGTGTGACCGGTGACGACGGACCTTCGCACAACGGGATGTGGGATCTGTCGGTCCTGCAGGTGGTGCCCGGGCTGCGCCTGGCGGCGCCCCGCGACGGGGTCCGGCTGCGAGAGCTCCTGCGTGAGGCGGTCGACGTCTCCGACGCCCCCACCGTCGTACGCATGCCCAAGGGCGCCGTCCAGGTCGACCTCGAGGCTGTCGACACGGTGGGGTCGGTCGACGTGATGGTGCGCTCCGGTGAGCGTGACGTGCTGGTCGTGGCGGTCGGTGCGATGGTGGCCACCTGCGTCGAGGTCGCCCAGCGGCTGCGGGCGCAAGGCATCGGCGTCACTGTCGTCGACCCCCGATGGGTCAAGCCGGTGAACCCGGCGCTGGTTGAGCTGGCCCGCGGCCACCGCCTCGTGGTGAGCGTGGAGGACAACGGCCGAATGGGCGGCTGCGGCAGCGCGCTGAGCCAGGCGCTGGTCGACGCCGGCGTTGCCCTGCCCACCTTGGTCTTCGGGATTCCGCAGCAGTTCTTGGCCCAAGGTAAGCGGGCAGCGATTCTCGAGCAGATCGGCCTGACGGCGCAGAGTCTGGCGCGCGATATCACCGCGCAGGTGGCCGCCCTCGACGGCCTGTCCGGACC
>JACCUS010000276.1 GCA_013811715.1 Nocardioidaceae bacterium | reverse complement strand
CATCCCGGTCATCGCGATCCTGCTCGGCGTCGTGCTGCTCGACGAGACGGTCGCCGTCATCGCCATTGGCGGTACGGCGCTGGTCCTTGTCGGCGCCTACCTCACGAGCCGCAGTACACGGGGCGAGCCCACCGCCGGTGAGGACTGTCACCGCCCGACGGCGTAGCCCTGCATGCCGCGCGGATTGGCCGCCGCGCGGAGCAGCCCGTCACGATCTCGGCACACCGCGCTGAGCCGCCCCAACGACCACGGATCCTCCACTACGACGTCGTGTCCCCGCGTTCGTAGCGCGGCCATCGTCTCCCCGCCGAGCCGCGACTCGACGTGCAACCGTCCGGGATTCGCGGTCCGGGGGTAGAACGACGACGGGAAGTGGGTGGTGTGGAACGCAGGCTCCTCGATCGCCTCCTGCATGTTCAACCCGTGGTGGACGTGGCGACAGAAGAACTGCAACGACCACTGGTCTTGCGCGTCGCCGCCAGGTGTCCCGAAGCCGAGCCGGTGCTGGGCATCGTTGCGAAATGCGAGCGTCGGGGTAAGTGTTGTTCTGGGGCGCTTACCTGGGGCAAGGGAGTTGGGTAGGCCCTCCTCGAGCCAGAACATCTGCGCCCGCGTCCCCAACGGGAACCCAAGGCGTGGAACGACCGGCGAGCTCTGCAACCAGCCGCCGCTCGGAGTGGCCGCGACCATGTTGCCCCATCGGTCGACGACGTCGACGTGGCAGGTGTCACCGTCGGCGGTGCCACGCAGCCGAATCGTGGGCTCACCGACGGCCTCGGAGATCTCGGCGCCGGCCTCGCCGCCGACCATCGTCGGAAGCCGTGGGCGCCGTCCGGCCGGATGGCCGGGACGGAGCGCGCCGGTGTCGGCGACATCGCCGACGAGCCTTCGTCGCTTGGCCGCGTACCGCGCCGAGAACAGCTCTGCCAGCGGGACCTCGACGTGCTTCGGGTCCCCGTAGAAGGCCTCCCGGTCGGCGAAGGCCAGCTTGGAGCACTCGGTGACCGTGTGCACGAACGCTGCCGATGACGCGCCCATCGCCGCGACGTCGAAGCCTTCGAGCAGCGCCAGCTGCTGCAGGAAGACTGGCCCCTGCGTCCACGGCCCCGGCTTCAGAACGGTGTAGCCGTGATAGTCGAGCTGCACCGGATCTTCCTGGGTCGCCCGCCAGCCGGCCAGGTCGTCGTACTGGAGCAGGCCGGTGTGCGCTTGGCCCGTGCCGTCCATGGCCCCGGCTTGGCAGAACTCCGCGATGCGTTCGGCGACGAAGCCGCGGTAGAAGCACTGCACCGCCGCCTCGATCTGCTCGTCGCGATCCGTCGACGCCGCCTCCGCGGTCTCTAGAATGCCACGGTAGGTGGCCGCCAACACCGGGTTGCGGAACAGCGTTCCGGCGTGGGGCGCGCCGCCTTCCGGCATCCACACCTGCGCCGAAGAAGGCCAGTGCGCCTCGAAGGAGCTCTCCATCATCGCCACCGTCGACGCGGCGCCGGCCGACAGCGGAAACCCGTGGCCGGCGTACCCGATCGCATGGCTCAGGACCCGGCGCAGGGACAAGGCGCCGTGCGTTCGCAGCAGTCTCAGCCAGCCTCCGAAGGCGCCCGGCACGCAGGCCGCCAGCAGGCCGGCGCCGGGAATTAGATCCAGGCCCAGCTCGCGGAAGCGCCCGATGGTCGCGGCCTGAGGCGCGACACCCTGCCCGCACACCACGAACGGCGCCTCCTTCGCAGCGTCCCACCCCAGGACAGGCACTTCTCCGCCGGGCCCGTTGAGGTGTGGCTCGATCACCTGTAAGACGAACCCAGCTGCGACCGCCGCGTCGAACGCGTTGCCGCCATCCTCGAGGACCGCCATCCCCGACTGCGAGGCCAGCCAGTGCGTCGACGCGACCATGCCGAAGGTGCCCGCCAGCTCTGGCCTGGTCGTGAACAAACCTCGCCTCCATCCGCTCACTCCAACCGCGAGCACCACCTTGCCACAGACCAGACGTAGGCAGCGCGCCTGCTCGGGCCTGGTGCGGCTAACGCTCTAGCGAAGCAGGCAGAACTCGTTGCCCTCCGGGTCGGCGAGCACCACGAAGTGCGGGTGGTTCGCGACGGCGCGAGCACCCAGCTCGACGAGCCGCTCGAGTTCCGCCGCGTCGTACGGGTCTTGGATCAAGCCATGCAGGTGATTGTGCCCCCTCGCCACACCGGGTCCGCCTGCTGGGCATGTCTACAAAAGAACCCTGTTGTTCACTCGTTATCCGGGCATTCTCTTCTGCGAGTACGGCGCCTCGTGGCGGGCAAGCATCTCGACAAACTGTGCGATCTTGCGTGATCGGGTCTCGGCCCGCTTGACGGCGTTGACGCGGTAGATCAACGCGTATCGGTTCGCGGCGGTCAGCACATCGAACATCTCCTGCGCGCGCGGATCCGCCGCGATCGCCGCGGCGAGGTCGGCCGGGACGACTGCGGTGCTGGAACCCTCGTAGGCGCGTTGCCATCTCCCGTCGGCCTGGGCCGAGCGGGCCGCGACCATGCCCGCCTCCTGCATCCGGTTCTCCCGCTCCAGTCGGGCCACACGTTTGACGTTCCGTGCAGACCAGGCGCTTCTCGGCCCCCGCCGTGTCATGCGTTGCTGGTAGCTCTCTGCGTCCCGCTTGGCGCTCTGACCGTCGATCCAACCGACGCACAGTGCCTCGTCGAGAGCGTCGGCGTAGGTCAGGGAGGTCACATTCCCGCCTTTCCTGTGCAGGACCAGCCACACCCCCGGCGCGGACGCGTGATGGCTGGCCAGCCAATCGCGCCAGGCGGCCGCGTCTGGCAACAGGAGCTGCGGCAGCTCAGTCACCATCGCTCGTCCTGCCTTCCCTCACAACCGCGTCATCCCACCCCGATCGCGCGGCCTACTTCAGCGTGCCGCCGGTCAGTCCCGCCTGGACCTGCCGGTAGAAGACGAGGTAGACGACGATCACCGGCACCATGGCGACTGTCAGCGCCGCGAACAGCGCCCCCCAGTCGCCTTCGTAGCGCTGGCTGGCCAGCAGATTCGCGATCCCCTGCGCGAGGACCGGCTTCTCTGGGGACAAGAACCGCGGCAGCACGAACTGGTTCCACTGCCCGAGCACGTTGAAGAGGCCGACGCTGAGCAGTCCGGGCTTGGCCATCGGGAGCATCACCCGGAAGAACACGCTGGTGTGCGAGCAGCCGTCCATCACCGCCGCTTCGGCGATGGTGGTGGGCAGCGTCCGGAAGAATGCGTGCATGAAGAACACCGTGAACGGCAACGAGTAGGCGGTGTACACCAAGATCAGACCGCGGTACGTCGACAGCATGCCGAGGTTGTCCACCACGAAGAAGAGCGGCACGATCGCCAGGAAGACCGGGAACATCATCCCGGCGGCGAACAGGTAGTAGACGAACCGGTTCCCCTTGAACTCGTACCGGGCGAGCACGTAGGCGGCCATCGAGCCGAGCAACATCGTCAGCACCACCCCGCCGGTGACCACGACGAGGCTGTTGAACAGGTAGTCACCGACCCCCTTGTCCCAGGCGCTGCTGAAGTTCTTCCACTGCGGCGACGCAGGCAGCGACCAGGGCTCGGCGAAGATCTCCCGGGAGGTCTTCGTCGAGGCGACGAGCGCCCAGATGAACGGCACCACCACGAGGACTGACCAGCCGATGAGCACCACGTGCGAGAAGACGTTGACGCCGACGTCGCCGGCGCTGGCTCCCCTCCCCTTACGGGTCACTCGCGACGGCGGCGGGGTGCTCACATCGCGGGGCTTCGTCGTGACAGTCATCGCCCGTCCTCAGTACTCGATCCGCTCGCGCCGGGTGACGCGCAAGAAGAAGATCGCGATGGCCAACGTGATGAAGAACAGCACGACCCCCATCGCCGAGGCGTAGCCGGCGAGGCCGAAGTCGAAACCGTTCTGGGCGATCTGCAGCGCGATCACCTGGGTGGAGTTGTCCGGGCCGCCCGGTCCCACCGTCATCACCGCGACCAGTGCGTACACGTCCAAAGCCAGGATTGCCAGATAGACCCAGGACGTCTGGATCGTGTCCCACAACAGCGGAATCGTCACCCTGGAGAAGGTCGCGAACCTGCCTGCGCCGTCGATGAGCGCCGCCTCGAAGATGTCGCGCGGGATCGACGACATCGCGGCGTTGAACAAGACCAGGTAGAAACCGACACTGCCCCACACCAGCACCCACAGC
>JACCUS010000084.1 GCA_013811715.1 Nocardioidaceae bacterium | reverse complement strand
CCGTTGCTCAGCGCGCCGAACACCCCGACGCCGAACACGGCCGCCGCGGCGACCAGGGCCATCCCGGCCACCAACATGGCCGCGGCTCTGCGGGCCACCAACCCGCCCCACGTCTCCATCATCGTCCCCGACTCCCTCGCTACGCGCCATCACAATAGTTACTATCGTTTACTGTTACATGCGTAAACTTTGATGTCAAGGGTTTATGCTGGGTACCTACCAGGAGGTTGAGATGCCGGCAGACGCCATGGCCGAGCCGATCGCACCGCCGACGCGACGGGAGCGGCAGCGGCAGGCGACGCACGACGAGATCGTCGAGGTCTCACGTCGCCTGTTACGCGAGGAGGAAAGCCTCTCGCTGCGCGGCGTGGCGACCGAGATGGGCATCACTGCGCCGGCGTTGTACCGGTACGTCGACAGCTTTCAAGAGCTGCTGATGCTGGTCGCGATGTCAGTCTTCGGCGATGTGCTCGCCGCCATGGGGGAGGCACGCGACCGTCATCCCGACGAGGACCCGGCCGCCCAGATCCTCGCAACCACCGTCGCCTTTCGGCGCTGGGCGCTGGCCAACCCGCGCGAATTCGCCTTGATCTTCGCCAACCCCGCGACGTCGAGCGACGGCGAGCCCCCGCCGCCGGACTCGGGGCCGGGCATGTTCGGCGGCTTCTTCAAGGACATGTTCGTGCGCCTGTGGCAGCGCTACGACTTCCCCTTGCCGTCCGACGACGAGCTCGACCCGGCCGTGGCCGCGATGCTGAAGGACCCGGACCGCGCCAGGACGCTGCCCTGTGACTTCCCGGGCCACCCCTTCGGGTTGACCTGGGTCTTCACCCAATGCTGGGGCCGCCTCTACGGCACGGTCACCTTGGAGGTGTTCCGGCACATGGAGGCGACGATCATCTCCTCCGGAGCGTTGTTCCGGTCGATGCTGGACGACAACGCCCGCGACCTCGGCTTCGGCGACGACTGGCCGCGGCTGCGCGCCCTCATCGAGGCAGAGATGACCCGCCCCGCCTAGACCACTCGCGCCGAGGAGTCGCAAACGCAGCGCCGAGAGGGGTCGCACATGCAGCGCCGAGTGGGGTCGCACATGCAGCGCCGAGGAGTCGCAACACACCCGAGGGTGCCGGCGACCCGACTACTTGAGCAACAGGGTGCCGACGCGCCTCCCGGCGACGTACATCCCGATGCCGCCCATCGCGGCCAGGTACCCGACCGCCACCAGCCAGTCCCAGCCGACATCGCCGAGCGCCATGCCCCGCGCCAGCACGACGCCTTGGTAGAGCGGGGTGCAGCGCACCACCCACTCGACCGCCCCGGGGTAGGTCGAGATCGGGTAGAACGTGGCCGAGAAGAGGAACATGGGCATGATCACCAGCTGCACGAACTCGAAGTCCTGCCAGCTGCGCATCCACGTCGTCAACGCCATCCCGGCCCCCGCGAAGGCGAACCCGATCAGCATCGTCGCCGGCAGCGCCAGCAGCATCCACCACGACTCGACCAGGCCCATCACCAGCATCACGACGATGAAGAACAGCGAGTACGCCGCCCCGCGCAGCAGCGCCCAGATGATCTCGCCGCGCGCGATGTCGGACGGCGTGAGCGGGGTGGCGAGCATGGCGTCGTAGAGCTTGGCGTACTTCATCCGGAAGAAGATGTTGTACGTCGCGTCGTAGAGCGCACCGTTCATCGCCGACGCCGCCAGCATGGCCGGGGCCACGAACTCGACGTAGCCGACCCGCCTGCCGTCGTCCAGCCGGAAGTCGCCGACCAGCTCACCGACGCCGATGCCGATCGACAGCAGGTAGAGGATCGGCTCGAGCATGCCGGTCAGGAACACGACCCAGCCGTGGCGGTAGACGAGGAAGTTGCGCTCGACGACACGCCACTGCCCGACGCCGAGGAGCGGCACCACCCGCGGGCCTAGCGTGCGGGACTCGGTCGTGGTCGTCACTGCGCCATCACGTGACCCATCACTGGGCCAGCCGCTTGGCGAAGCCGGTCAACGCGAAGACCCAGCCGGCGGCCAGCCACACCGCGAGGTAGGACAGGTGCCCGAGCACCGGCCACCACTCGACCGCTCCCAACGTCAGCATCCGACACAGCTCGACGCCGTGCCAGATCGGCGTCACGTAGGCGAGCCAGGCGACGCCACCGAGCTGGGAGACCGGGAAGAACGCCCCGCTGAACAAGAACATCGGTATCAACCCGAGCCGGAAGATCAGCGCGAAGCCGCTGGGACTGTCCAACCGCGCGGTGACTCCGAACACCGGCGCGGCGTGCGCCAACCCGAGCAGTACGGCGACTGCCAGCGCCACCAGCCCGCCCCACCAGCTGTGGAGCGCCCCGAAGACGGCGAGCACTCCCAAGAACACCGCACTGGTGGTGAAGACGCGGAACGCCACCGCGGTCAGGTGCGCCGCGACGATGTCGGGCACCCGCAGCGGCGTGGCGGCCATCGAGTAGTAGGTCTTGTCCCACTTGAAGCACGCCATCACCGGGTACATCGACTCCCCCACCGCGATCTGCATGGCCGTGGTGGCGAGCAGGCCGGGGGCGATGAACGCGAGGTAGGTGATGCCGCCGAGCTGCTCGGGGCCGGCGTCGTCGACGAAGCCGCCGAGCCCGACCCCCAGCGCGGTGAGGTAGAGGAACGGCATCAAGAAGCTGGTGACGACCGACCCCCGCCAGGTGCGCTTGTAGACGGTCACCCAGTAGTCGGTCAACCGCGAGGCCAGCCGCGGCGCCTGCCGCGAGAGGAGCGCCATCAGTCCACCAGGGTGCGGCCGGTGAGGCGGAGGAAGACGTCCTCGAGGGTGGCTCGACGTACGAGCGACGACACCGGGTGGAGACCGCGCTCGTGTACGGCGACCGACGCTGCCTCACCGTCGTCGGTGTAGAGCAGCAGCCGGTCCGGCAGCACCTCGACCCGGTCGGCCAGATCCTCGACCTTGGGCGCCATCGTCTCGTTCTCGCCGACGCCGAACCGCAGCTCGGTGACCTCGCGGGTGCAGTGCTCGGCGATCAGCTGCGGCGGCGAGCCCTGGGCGACGATGACGCCCTTGTCCATCACCACGAGGCGGTCGCAGAGCTGCTCGGCCTCGTCCATGTAGTGGGTGGTCAGCACGAGCGTGACGCCTTGCTGCTTGAGCCGGAAGAGCCGGTCCCACAGCTGGTGGCGCGCCTGCGGGTCGAGGCCGGTCGTCGGCTCGTCGAGCAGCAGCAGGTCGGGGGTGTTGATGAGCGAGCGGGCCACCGTCAGCCGGCGCTTCATGCCGCCGGAGAGGTGCTCGACCTTGTCCTTGGCCCGCTCGGTGAGCTGCACGAACGTCATCAGCTCCGCGGCCCGCGAGGACGCCTCGGCGCGGCTGAGCCCGAAGTACCGCCCGTACACCGAGAGGTTCTCCCGCACGCTGAGCTCCTGGTCGAGGGTGTCCTCCTGCGGGCAGACGCCAAGCCGAGCCCGGATGGCCGACCCGTCCACGGCGGGGTCCATCCCGAAGATCGTCAACGACCCCTCCGAGAGCGGCGAGACGGCCCCGATCATCCGCATCGCCGACGACTTGCCGGCGCCGTTCGGGCCGAGGAATCCGAACGCCTCGCCCTTGTGCACCTCGACGTCGATGCCGGCCACGGCTTCCAGCTCCCCGTAGGACTTGCGCAGGCCGCGGGCCGAGATCATCACGGTCCCCGGGTCGGCCGCCCCGGGGACGCCCGAAAGGGGGCCGGGAGCGGCGTCGTGAGTCACAAGACAAGACCCTAACCAGCAGCGCGGACACTTCCCAAGCCGGCGGCGCCCAGCAGTGAGCCCGCGGAGTGCACCAGTGGGGGTGGGTGCGGTGTCGGTGGCGTCGGGCAGGATGACATGAGTGAGTACGACGTCGGCCGGCGCCACCGGCATGCCCGGCTTCTCGCCCGTCACCCGAGCCTGGTTCGGTGACGCCTTCGCCGAGCCCACACCGGCCCAGACCGGCGCGTGGAAGGCCATCTCGGCGGGTCGCAACGCCCTGGTGGTCGCGCCCACCGGGTCAGGAAAGACCCTCGCCGCGTTCCTCTGGGCGCTCGACCGGCTCACCACGACACCCCGCCCGGTCGAGAGGCACCAGCGCTGCCGCGTCCTCTACGTCTCACCGCTCAAAGCGCTCGCCGTCGACATCGAACGCAACCTGCGAGCACCCCTGGCCGGGCTGCGTCAGGCGGCGGCCCGGCTCGGTGTGGACGTGCCCGACATCGCGGTCGGCATCCGCTCCGGCGACACGTCCGCCACCGACCGCCGCCGGCTGAGCGCGTCGCCGCCCGACATCCTCATCACCACGCCTGAGTCGCTCTTCCTCATGCTCACCTCGCAGGCGCGCGACTCGCTGCGAAACGTCGACACCGTCATCGTCGACGAGGTGCACGCGGTGGCCGGCACCAAGCGCGGCGCCCACCTCGCGCTGTCGCTCGAGCGGCTCGACGGGCTCCTGGAGCGGCCAGCCCAGCGGGTCGGCCTGTCGGCCACGGTGCGCCCGGTGGACGAGGTGGCCCGGTTCCTCGGCGGCGGCCACCCGGTCGAGGTGGTGGCGCCGCCATCGGCCAAGCAGTGGCAGCTCGAGGTCGTCGTACCCGTCGAGGACATGACCGAGCTCGGCACGCTGGCACCAGAGTCGTCCGACGACCTCGAAGGACCGGCCGCCGGCCACGCCTCGCGCGCCTCGATCTGGCCGCACGTCGAGCAGCACATCGTCGACCTGGTCGAGCAGCACCGCTCGACCATCGTCTTCGCCAACTCCCGGCGCCTTGCCGAGCGGCTCACCGCCAGGCTCAACGAGATCGCCACCGAGCGACGCGACGAGGCACTCGACGATGCCGGTCAGCCGGCCGAGATCATGGCGCAGAGCGGCGCCTCCCGCGGCGCCGCCGACGTGATCGCCCGCGCCCACCACGGCTCGGTCAGCAAGGAGCAGCGGGCCCTGATCGAGGACGACCTCAAGGCCGGCCGGCTGCCGTGCGTTGTGGCCACGTCCAGCCTCGAGCTCGGCATCGACATGGGCGCGGTCGACCTGGTGGTCCAGATCGAGTCGCCGCCGTCGGTGGCCAGCGGGTTGCAGCGCGTGGGTCGCGCGGGCCACCAGGTCGGCGAGGTGTCGCGGGGGGTGCTGTTCCCCAAGCACCGTGCCGACCTGCTGCAGACGGCAGTGGTGGTCGAGCGGATGCGCGCCGGCCAGATCGAGGCGCTCTCGGTGCCCGCCAATCCGCTGGACGTGCTGGCCCAGCAGGTCGTCGCCTGCACGTCGCTCGACACCTGGGACGTCGACGAGCTGTACGCCGTCGTGCGCCGCTCCGCGCCCTTCGCGACGCTGCCTCGGTCGGCGTACGACGCCACCCTCGACCTGCTGTCGGGACGCTACCCGTCCGACGAGTTCGCCGAGCTGCGGCCGCGGCTCGTCTGGGACCGGGTCGCCAACACCCTTACCGGCCGACCCGGCGCGCAGCGGCTCGCGGTGACATCCGGAGGCACCATCCCCGACCGCGGGTTGTTCGGGGTCTTCCTGGTCGGCGCCGACTCGTCAGGCTCAGGTCGGGGAGCGCCACGGGTCGGCGAGCTCGACGAGGAGATGGTCTACGAGTCGCGCGTCGGCGACGTGTTCGCGCTCGGGACGTCGAGCTGGCGGATCGAGGACATCACCCACGACCGGGTGCTGGTCTCCCCCGCGCCCGGCCAGCCGGGGCGGCTGCCCTTCTGGAAGGGCGACACGATCGGCCGCCCGGCCGAGCTCGGCGCAGCCGTCGGCGGATTCGTGCGCGAGCTGACGAAGCTGTCCGGGGCCGACGCGGTCGGGCGGGCGACAGCGGCGGGGCTCGACGGCTTCGCGGCGAGCAACCTGGTGGGCTTCATCGACGAACAGCGCGCCGACACCGGTTATGTGCCGCACGACCGTCAGCTGCTGGTCGAGCGCTGCCGCGACGAGCTGGGCGACTGGCGGCTGGTCATCCACTCGCCGTACGGCGCGCGGGTGCATGGGCCGTGGGCGCTCGCGATCGGCGCCCGGCTGCGCGAGAGGTTCGGGATCGACGCCCACACGATGGCCGGCGACGACGGCATCGTCGTACGGATCCCGGAGACCGACGCCGAACCGCCGGGGGCGGCCCTGTGCCTGTTCGAGCCCGACGAGATCGACGACCTCGTCACCAGCGAGGTCGGCGGGTCGGCGCTGTTCGCCTCCCGGTTCCGCGAGTGCGCCGCCCGGGCACTGCTGCTGCCCCGCCGTGACCCGGGCAGACGTTCCCCCCTGTGGCAACAACGCCGACGGTCCGCGGCGTTGTTGGAAGTGGCGAGCAAGTACGGATCGTTCCCGATCGTGCTCGAGGCGGTCCGCGAGTGCCTGCAGGACGTGTACGACGTTCCGGCGCTGGTGGACCTGATGCGCGCGATCGAGTCGCGCCGCGTCCGGGTGGTTGAGGTGGAGACCGCGACGCCGAGCGCGTTCGCGCGCTCGCTGCTGTTCGGCTACGTCGGCCAGTTCGTCTACGAGGGCGACTCGCCGCTGGCCGAACGCAAGGCCGCCGCCCTGGCCCTGGACCCGGCACTGCTCGGTGAGCTGCTCGGCCGAAGCGAGCTGCGCGACCTGCTCGACGCCGACGTGGTCGACCGCATCGAGCTCGAGCTGCAGCGGCTCGCCGACGACCGACGCGCCCGCGACGGCGAAGGCGTGGCCGACTTGCTCCGGTTGCTCGGTCCGCTGACCGAGGCCGAGGTCGCCGCCCGCTGCACCCGACCCGACTCGGCGGCCGAGCTCGTCGCCGACTTGGCGTCGGCTCGGCGAGCGGTGCGGGTGCGCATCGGAGGCATCGACTTCGTGGCGGCGGTCGAAGACGTGGCCCGGCTGCGAGACGCCCTCGGCGTACCCGTCCCCCTCGGGGTGCCCGAGGCCTTCACTGAGCCCGTCGCCGACCCACTCGGAGACCTGCTCGCGCGTTTCGCCCGCACTCACGGCCCGTTCGCGACCATCGACGCCGCCGGACGGTTCGGGCTCGGGCAAGCGGTTGCGCACGACGCGCTGGTGCGGCTCGCGGCTTCAGGGCGGGTCGCCGAGGGTGAGTTCCGTCCCGGCGGCCACGGCGCCGAGTGGTGCGACGCAGAGGTGCTGCGGAGGATCCGGCGGCGCTCCCTGGCCGCGGCCCGCAAGGAGGTCGAGCCGGTCGATCCGTCCGCGCTCGGCCACTTCCTCCCGGCCTGGCAGAACGTCGGCAGCCGGCTGCGCGGGCCGGACGGTGTGCTCGCGGTCGTCGAGCAGCTCGCCGGTGTCGCCGTTCCCGCCTCGGCGTTGGAGCCGTTCGTGCTGCGCAGCCGGTTGGTCGACTACCAGCCCGCCATGCTCGACGAGCTGACCTCGTCCGGCGAGGTGGTCTGGGCCGGCGCTGGGGCGCTGCCGGGCACCGACGGCTGGGTGTCGCTCCATGCCGCCGACACCGCCGCCTTGACGCTGCCCGAGCACGGGCAGCTCGAGCTGGGCGAGAGCCACCATCGAGTCCTCGAGGCGCTGTCGGGAGGCGGTGGCTACTTCTTCCGGCAGCTTTCCGATGCGGCCGCCTTCGCCGACGACCAGCTGCTCGCCGCCACGCTGTGGGACCTCGTCTGGACGGGCCACCTCACCAACGACACCATTGCGCCGCTCCGGTCCCTGCTGAGCGGTGGTCGCGGCACCCACCGTCCGCGTCGGTCGGCGCCGCGGGGGCGAGTCAGCGGACGATCCGGGCTCGGGTCGACCACGCCCAGGCGGCCCGCGATGCCGTCGCGCAG
>JACCUS010000270.1 GCA_013811715.1 Nocardioidaceae bacterium | reverse complement strand
CCGTCGAGTTCCTCGTCGAGGAGCAGGTGGACTTCCTGCGGGAGCTGGCGGCCGTGGTGGCCCGCGCGCCCAGCGGCCAGCTGGCGGCGTACCCCGTGGTGGAAACCGTGCAGCGCGGCGGCATCTGCGTCGAGGTGACCGCCCCTGCACCCGGCCTTGCCCCCGAGAGTGCGGTCCACGCCCAGCAGGTGGCGATGCGGATCGCCCATGAGCTGGGTGTGACGGGGATCCTCGCCGTCGAGCTGTTCGAGACCCGCGCCGACCAGATCCTGGTCAACGAGCTGGCGATGCGCCCGCACAACAGCGGCCACTGGTCGATCGACGGCGCTGTCACGAGTCAGTTCGAGAACCATCTGCGCGCCGTCCTCGACCTGCCCCTCGGCTCTCCGGCCGCCCGGGACCGTTGGACCGTGATGGCGAACATCCTCGGCGGCTCGGCGCCGACGCTGTACGACGGATTCCCCCACGTCTTCGCCCGTGACCCCCGCCTTCGCGTGCACCTCTACGGCAAGTCGGTCAGGCCGGGTCGCAAGGTCGGCCACGTGACGGCGTACGGGGACTCCCTGGAGGAGGTCCGTGAGCGCGCCCGGCACGCCGCCGCCTGGTTCGAGGGCAAGTCGGGCGCCGAGGAGGCGAAGTGACGGTGAGTACGACGACCACGCCGCAGGACGGCATCGTGATGGGCTCCGACTCGGACTGGCCGACGATGGAGGCCGCCGCCGACGCGGTGACGGAGTTCGGCGTCGGTTTCGAGGCCGATGTGGTGTCGGCGCACCGGATGCCGGAGGAGATGCTCGCCTATGGTCGCTCGGCGCACGACCGGGGCCTGCGTGTCCTCATCGCCGGCGCGGGAGGCGCGGCGCATCTGCCGGGGATGCTCGCGGCGGTCACCCCCCTGCCGGTGATCGGTGTGCCCGTTCCGCTGAAGTATCTGGACGGCATGGACTCGCTCCTGTCGATCGTGCAGATGCCGGCAGGGGTGCCGGTCGCCACCGTGGCGATCGGCAACGCCCGCAACGCGGGGCTGCTGGCCGTGCGGATCCTGGCGGCCGCTGACACCGGCCTGCAGGAGAAGATGACCCTCTTCCTCGAGTCGCTGCGCCAAACCGCCCACGACCTGGGTCAGTCGGTTCGCCGCTCGGCGGCCGAGAAGGGATGACGATGAGTTCGGGTCCAGACGACGTCTACATCCATGTCGGGCTGCACAAGACGGGCACGACGTACCTGCAGAACCTGCTGCGCGCCAACCGTGAGGGTCTTCGGGCGCAGCAGGTGGAGTACCCGGGCGGACCGGGGGAGCCGGTGCAGGCCTTCGCGGCGCTCGACCTGCAGGGGCGACGCCCCCGCGGCTACAACGACCCGCGTGTCGAGGGGTCGTGGGACGCCCTGGTCGAGGCGATCAACGCTAGTGGGATGCCCACGGCGCTGATCTCCGATGAGCGGCTCAGCATGTCGACGCTCAAACAGGTGGGCCACGCGGTCGCGTCGTTCCCCGACTCGAAGGTCCACGTGGTCGTCACGGTGCGCGACCTGGCCCGGGTGGCCGTCTCCGCCTGGCAGGAGGACGTGAAGAGTGACCAAACCTGGACCTGGCGGCAGTTCGCCGACGCGATCAAGGACCCCGCCCAGGTCGCGGTGAGCCCGGCGCGGGGTTTTTGGCTCCGTCAGGACCTCGTCAAGATCTGTGAGACGTGGGAGTCGGAAGTCCCGGCAGAGCGGGTGCATCTCGTGACGGTCCCACGCTCGGGCGCCTCGCCGGACACGCTGCTGGAGCGAGTCGCCTCGGTGGTCGGGTTCGACGCTTCGTCGCTGACCGAGCAGCCGGCCTGGGCCAACGAGACCGTCGGGGTGGCTGCGACCGAGGTGCTGCGCCGGGTCAACGAGCGGCTCGCCGGACAGCTCAACCAACGCGAGCATGACAAGGCCGTCAAAAACACCCTGGTCCCGATGTTCGCCCAGCGCACCGAGGCGAAGCGGTTCAGCCTTCCCGAGGAGGAGGTGGCCTGGCTCAGCGCCAAGGCCGAGGAGATGATCGCCGCCGTCGAGGCGCGCGGCTACTCGGTGGCCGGTGATCTCGACGAGCTGCGGGTGACCTTCACCCCCGGCGGCCGGCGGCCGGACGACGCGACGTCTGAGGAGTTGCTCGAGGCCTCGTTGGACGCCTTGGCGATGCTGGCAGAGACGTACGCCACCTCCTGGTGGATGCGCAAGAAACGCGTGGTGGAGGCCGACAAGCGCAAGCCGAACATCGCCAGCAAGGCCCGGGGCGCCGTCTTTCGCAGCCAGCGGCAGGCCGCCAACCTCGCGGACAAGAACCCGGTCG
>JACCUS010000242.1 GCA_013811715.1 Nocardioidaceae bacterium | reverse complement strand
TCCCCACCCAGAGCCGACCGGGCAGTACCGAGGGCAGGCGGCGAGGCCGACCTGCCAGATGTCGGTGCGGCCTGAGGAGGATGTCGTTTCCACCTCGCGTTCAGCCACCCCCCATGGGTGGTAGATCCAGACGAGTGCAGCCACCGCAAGTCCAACGGCGCCGTACGCCAACAAGCTCGCCCGAGCGCTGCGGGGGATGACGAAGGCCAAAGTCACCGCCGCGACCAGAGCCGCCAGGATTCCACCCCGGGACCCGGTCATGAGGATGCCCCCGAGTATCAGGAGCGCGATCAGTGCGTGGAGGAACCGCTGCGGTCGGCCGGTGAGCGTGACGGCCCGGCTGAGGGCCACGACCAGCGGCAGCAGTAGTGCGACGGGCAGGTTGTCCGGTCCCACGAGGTCGTTGCCGAATCGCCCGTCGGGCGCCGGTCCGACGGCGGCGGTGTCGTCGGGAAAGCCGCCGAGCAAGAAGAGCTGGGCCAGTCCCCAACAAGTGACAATCACGCCCCCGAGCAACAACCCGTTCTCGGTACGCCGCAACACAACCCGGTCGACATGGCTCAGCGAGACGAACACGTAGAGCAGGATCAGGCTGGCCAGGATGACGAAGTCGCTCACTGTCGCGTCAGGATTGACGCTCCACAGCACCGATGCCCCGGCCAGGCTGAGGAAGAGGAGCCAGACGGGCACGGTCGGAGACAGCCGCACCGCCGCGGTCCGACGCGCAGTCACCAACTGCAGGACGAGCCCTAGCCCCAGGAGGAGCCCGGACAAGGACGACAGTGAACCGAATCGGGATGTCCCAATGGCCAGACCTCCCCCGAAAGGAATCAGGGCCGCAAAGATCGGGAGAGCCACGCGCATCGGCTCCCGGATGCACATCACGACAACGCCGACGACGAGCGGCGCAACACTCAAAGCGAGCACCAGGTTGGTCATGTGACCGCCCTGCTCACGGCCTGCCCACGGCCTTGCGTCCTGCCAACTCTTCCTGCCTCCTCGGGGACCGCCTTTGGCTCGCGACTTCCAGCCGTCGATGGGCGCGGCCGCCTCAGCCAACGCCATTGTGTCATCTGAGGGGCCTCTCGCAGGTCGATCCGCCGATCGCCACATCGTAACGATAGAGGGACAGTGGCGAGTCGCGATCGGCGAACTCTGCGATGTGCTGCCGCGTTGTTCTGCCGTGCCATACCCTTTGGTCAGGTCCCACCATCCGGGAGGCACCAGATGACCGAGTCGGTCGCACGGCTCAAGGTGTTGTCCATCGTCGGTGTCGGTCGTAGCGGGACCACCGTACTGGCCAGCATCCTCGGCGAGATCGACGGCTTCGCCAGCGTGGGCGAACTCCGATGGCTGTGGGTGCAAGGGGTGGCTCAGCAACGCCCGTGCGGCTGCGGCGAGCCGCCTTCGCAGTGTCCGGTCTGGTCGCCCGTCATCACCCAAGCGTTGTCGGCCGCTGGCAAGGACCAGCCGCCATGGAATGCGCGACAGATCATTGCTTCCCAGCAGGAGCTCGCGCGAAAGCCCAATGTGCAGCGGGTCCTGCGCAGCGCCAACGGTGGCCAGGAGGACTGGGCGCCGCTGCAGATGATGCGCGCCGTCACGGGCGCCGCCGTCAGGGCGTTCGCTGACGTCACCGGCGCCAGAGTGGTCGTCGACACGTCGAAGCGACCGCAAGATGCAGCCCTCTTCGCGGCACTGGACGGCGTCGAGCACTACGTGCTGCACATTGTTCGTGATCCGCGGGCGGTCGTGCATTCGTGGCGTCGCGCGAAGTCGTTCTCCGTTGCGGGAGAGAAGCGGACGATGGGCACGCGCAGGCTGCCGTCGACGGTATGGCGCTGGATCACCAACTCCGTGTCAGCCGAGATCCTGCGCAGTCAGCTGCCTCAATCTCGTTGGCTGCATATGAGGTACGAGGACTTCGCCCAGCGTCCACGCGTCGCGGTCGACGAGATCCTGACCCTGTTGGGCGACTTGGGGGATCCGCCCTTCACGAACGCTCACACGGTGATGCTGCACCCGAACCACATCGTCGCTGGGAATCCAAGCCGGTTCACGACAGGCTCGGTCGAGATCCGGGCGGACGAGGGGTGGCGTGATCACATGCCCCGTCGAGATCAGTGGCTGGTCGAGCTGGCCACCCTGCCGCTGATGCTGCGCTACCGATATGCCAATCCGCGCCTCTTCCAAGAGTCCATGCCGCGGCGAAGATAGAGCCCCGCGACGCATCCGGCCATCAGTCAATCAGCCTGCCGAGGAGCGGAACGCCCCGAAGCTCTGGGAACATCGCTCCCAGGTCCAGTGCCTTCCGACTGAACACGAGCACCACCAACGAGGCCACGACCAGGGTAGCGATGCTGAGGACCAGCCCTGGATCGACGAAGACCTGGAACAACCACAGCCCCGCCGCGCTCCCTACGATCGCGCCGTAGCAAACCAGGTAGTGCGCATCGATCCACCCGGTGCGGATGCTCCGTCGCAACGCCCACTGGCTGAGCAGATTCTGCATCACCAGCGCCACGCTGTTCGCTGCTGCCACACCTTCCGCCCCGAAACGCGGCGCGAACCCGAAACTCAAGCCGATGTTGAGCGCCAGGATGAATACGTTGACCCCGACCAGGTAAGCGATCCGTCCGCAAACCTGCAACGTGTAGGCGTTCAGGCCGAACATGACGTTGCAGTAGTAACCCACCGCCAAGACGGCCATGACGGTCGCCGAGTCGGCATACCGGTCGCCGAAGAGGGCGACGGTTGTCTCGGGTGCGAGTGGGCCAGTCAACGCGAAGATGGGAAAGGTGAGCACGGCCGCAAACGCGGCGGTGCGCCAGTAGTTTCGCCGGAGACCGTCGATGTCGTCACGAGAGTACAGGCGGGCGATGGCCGGCAGGAACAGCGTCACAAGAGACAACGTCACTGCGGAGTTGAGCTGCGCCGCCCGGAAGACGGCGCGGAAGTTGGCGACCTCGACCACAGAGTGGAAGAGCCCGAGGACGACGACGCCGACCACTTCGCGCGACAACACCACCATCTCGCCGGAGATCAACGGGAAGGAGAAGGCGAAGACCGCCCGGAATGGCAGGATGACCTGACGCGGCTTGAGCTCCTTGAGCAGGCCGCGCTCACGAAGGAGCCGGATGAGAAGTGTCACATAGAGGAATAGACCCACTAGCGAGGCGGCCACGTAGCCGACCGCAAGGAAAGTCACGCCTGATCCGCTCAATGCGAGCACGCAGACAACCAGGAGCCGCAGCCCGGGGGCCAGCAGGTACTTGCGGAAGAAGATGGCCTGCGGCTTGCTGAAGACCGCAAACATCGAGACGAAGACCTCGTCCAGCGCCTCGAGCGGAGACAGGAAGATCAAAATGAGGACCAAGCCGATGGCGGCTTGGCTCTCGACCGCCGATCCAACGAGCACATCGCTGAACACGAACAGAGCAGTGATCCCCACCACGCTGGTGACGACGATCGTCCCAACCGCCAAGAACATGGCTCCGAACATCCGAGGGAAGTCACGCCGCTCTTCGTAGGTAGCCATGAAGCGGCTGAGAAGCCTGCCTTGTCCGAGGCTGAGCAAGGTCCGAGCGGCCGCGGCAAGTGCCAGGGCATACGCGAATGCGCCGAAATCCGTCTTGGAGAGCGTCCGTACGATTATGATCTGGGTCGCCATGCCAAGCAGCAACGACGCGCCCCTACCTACGACCAGCAGTGCTGATCCCCGGACCTGTCGCCGCTCCAACCCGGCGGCGCTGTCATCGGCCCCGGTCGGCGTTGCCTCAGCCACATGAACCTTTGCGGCCAAGCCCGCCGGCCAGCCCAGTGGCGGTCCCGCTGCCATCGTGCATTGGGTCCCCCTCAGGGCTTCTTGGACACCACCAGACGCCGGTCACCTGGAGCATACTGCGCAAACAGGCGACAGGCGTGAAGCGGCAACGCTCGGTCGGTCCCACAGGGTTTAGCGCTGCCGGCTGGGTGCTCGGCCGGCATGACCACGGCCGGCGGAGCGAATGTCGACCCCCAGAGCGCCCGCGCACCCTCGACATTCTCCTGGTCTGCTCGTAAAGTGCCTGCACATGACGTGGTTTACTAGGTGGCGAAATGGTCGAGCAGCTATTGCTTAGCCGGACCGATCCTCAGTGGTGCTGAGCCGATTCGAAAGGGGATTCCCCAATGGCTAACCTGAGTCGCCTGCCTACTCCGGTCGTCGAACATTGGGAGTGGCAGTACGACGGTGTCTGCCGCAGCGTGGACCCCGAGGTCTTCTTCCCGCCAGACTCCGAGCGCGGGCCGGTACGCCAGCGACGAGAACTGCAGGCCAAGCAGTACTGCGCTCATTGTCCGGTGTTGGCGCGCTGCCGCGAGCACGCATTGCTGGTGCAGGAGCCGTACGGCGTCTGGGGCGGTCTCACGCCACGTGAGCGTGACCGCATCCTGCACGAGCCGCGAACTGTCCCGACGCAGCGGCTCACAACGGCAGCGGCGCACTGACCGGTCAACTCCAAAAGACCTTCTCCACCACCACACTTGCTCTCCGGGCGACTCGCAAATAGTCGTCGGCGAGCCGCCCCGCCTCCCCGGTTTCATAGCCGCAGAGGAAGGCCACTCCGACGCGATCCCGAGGCCCGGTCGGCAGTGAATCCGACGCCCGGCCGCGAACCAGCATCACCGCATTCCTGATTCGGCTCGCAAACCGCCAGGATTCGGCCAGTTCCGTCACGTCGCCGGCCTCCAGCACTTCTGCATCGAGGGCCGCGTCGAGCGCGCTGAGGGTCTGTGGGGTCCGTAGTCCCTCGTGCTTGTGCCCGTAGCGCATCTGCAGCAGCTGGATGGTCCATTCCACGTCGGCCAGGCCTCCACGCCCCAGCTTGAGATGCGTGGCCGGGTCGGCGCCCCGCGGGAGTCGTTCGGCGTCGACCCTCGCCTTGAGGCGCCGTACCTCGGCGACGTCTTGTTCGGTCAGTCCACGTTCGGGATAGCGCAGCGGGTCGATCATCGCCACGAACTCCTCCCCGACGCCACGGTCACCGCCGACCGGGGCCGCACGCAGCAGTGCCTGCGCCTCCCAGACCTTCGACCAACGGTCGTAGTACGCCCGGTACGACGAAAGGGTTCGGACCAGCGGTCCTTGTCGACCCTCCGGACGCAGGTCGGCGTCGACGACCTGGCCCGGGTCCGGGCCCGGGAGGCCCAACAGGCGACGGAGCTCGTTGGCGATGGCGAAGGCCGCCTCATGGGCCTCCCGCTCGTCGGCGCCGGGGGCCGGCTGGTGCACGAAGAGCACATCGGCATCACTGGAGTAGGACAGCTCGCCCCCGCCGAACCGCCCCATCGCGATGATCGCCAGCCTCGTCGGCACGGCGGCCTGCCGCTCGGACTCCACCGAAGCCGTGGCAGCGACCAGCGCCCCTTCGAGTGTCGCCTTGGCCACCCCGGTCAGCGCCGCCCCGACCTCATCGACGCGGATCAGCCCGAAGATATCGGCGGCTGCCACCCGGAACAACTCCCGCCGACGCAGTGCGCGGACCGCCGTGATCGCCTCTACCGGGTCGCCGTGTCGGGCTGCGGCGACCCGGGCCTCATGGAGCAGTGTCTCTTGCTGCCGAGGCATCAGGTCCTCGTCGTGTGCGAGCAGCGAGGTCGCCTCGGGTGCACGCATCAACAGGTCGGTGGCGTACCGGCTGGTGGCGAGCAAGGTGGCGAGCCGTTCGGCTGCGGCGCCCTCGTCGCGCAGCATGCGCAGATACCAGTGGCTGGACCCCAGCTCCTCGCTGAGCCGTCGGAAGCCGAGCAAGCCGGCGTCGGCGTCGGGCGCGTCGGCGAACCAGCTGAGCATGGCGGGGAGCAGCGCACGCTGGATAGCCGCCCGGCGCGAGACCCCCGAGGTCAGCGCCTCGAGATGTCGCAGAGCCGACGTGGGGTCGGCATACCCCAGCGCCTCCATCCGCTGTCGGGCGGCGTCGGGGGTAAGTCGGGCCTGACTGCCCGGCAGCGCCGCGACGGCTGCGAGCAGCGGACGGTAGAACAGCTTCTCGTGCAGCCGCCGCACCTCCCGCGAGTGCTGACGCCACTGCTGGGTGAGCTCCTTCGCCGAGTCCGACAGCAGGCCGATCGAGCGGCCCACCGCGCGGATGGCCGCGGGGTCCTCCGGCATCACGTGGGTACGGCGCAGTCGGCTCAGCTGGAGCCGATGCTCCAGCGTCCGCAAGAAGCGATACGCCTCGGCCAGAGCGGCACCGTCGTCGCGTCCGACATAGCCGCCGGCGGTGAGTGCCTCCAGGGCACGCAACGTGTTCGGGGAGCGCAGCTGTGCGTCAGAGCGACCATGGACGAGTTGGAGCAGTTGCACCGCGAACTCGATGTCGCGCAGCCCGCCGGGACCCAACTTGAGCTGCCTGTCGACCTCTGCTGCCGGGATGTGGTCGACCACCCGACGTCTCATCGACCGCACCTCTGAGACGAAGTCGGGACGATCGGCAGCCGACCAGACCATCGGCGCGATCATCGTCAGATAGCGGCCGCCTAGCTCGACGTCGCCGGCTATCGGGCGTGCCTTGAGCAACGCCTGGAACTCCCAGGTCTTGGCCCACCGTCGGTAGTACGACTCATGGCTGCTCAATGTGCGGACGAGCGGCCCGGAGTGGCCTTCGGGGCGCAGCCCCGCGTCCACTTGCCACAACGTGCCCTCGCGGGTGTGGTCGGAGCACACCCGCATGAGGGCGGCGGCCACGTCCGTCGCCGCCCGAAGGGCCGTCGTCTCGTCGGCGCCATCGGCGGCCTCCGCGACGAAGATCACGTCGACATCGCTCACGTAGTTGAGCTCCCGCCCCCCGCACTTGCCCATCCCGACGACCGCGAGCCTGCACAGTTCAGACCGCTCGCCGACCTGCTGCTCGGCAAGTCTCAGTGCCGCCCCGATGGCGCCCGCGGCGAGATCCGCGAGCTCGGCCGCCGCGTCGTCCACCTGCAGGTCAAGGCTCAGATCTCGCACTGCCAGGCGCAGAAGCAGACGCCGGTAGCTGCGGCGCAGCTCGTCGCGATCAGACGCCTCAGCGAGGGTCTGCGTGATCGCGGCTGCAGTCGGACGCGTCGATGCCAGCGCCGAGTCTTGCAGCTCGTGCCAGTCGTCCGGGTGTCGGGCGAGGTGGTCGGCGAGACCAGCGCTCGCCCCGAGCACGGACGTCAGCCGCCGACCCAGCTCGGGATCGGCGCCGAGCGTCACCCGCAGCTCGGCCGCGCCTTCATGTCCGGCCGCGCCGAGGAGCCGGGCCAGCGACCGGATCGCCAGGTCGGGATCGGCCGCGGCGGCGAGGCTCTCCAGCAGCCGCTCGTCGGCGCAGTCGATCCTCGCCCACTCGAGCGAAGCGGCGTCGACGTCGGAGAACCCGAGCCGGGCCAGTCGGCCGGCGGGCGAGACGCGTGCGTCGCTCACAGCACCGGGATGTGTGCCCGGGCCAGTTCAGCGAAGCGCCGGGCCAGCGGCGCCCAGTCGCCCCGCAGCGCCGGTTCCGCGACCGCGATCGCCGCTGCTACCTCCTGAACGTCGATACCGTCGGCCCGCTCCGGCGACTCCTTCGCAACCGTCCAGCCGTCGAAGATCTCCGGCGACGCCTCGGGGTGGAACTGCACACCCCATGCCCTCCGGGCGAACCGTGCCGCCTGCACCGCGCCGTCTGGCGACGTCGCGAGCTCGATGGCACCGGGAGGCAGTCGGGAAACGACGTCGTTGTTCCACTGGATCGTGAGAGCGTCCGGACGAGTGGGCCCCAGCAGCAGGTCGTCCCGCCCCGCGGGTGTCAGCCGCACCGGGGTGAGGCCGGTGGCGTGCCCGCGCGGGTTCTGGACCACCTCACCCCCGAGCGCCACAGCTGCCAGCTGGTGGCCCAGGCAGATTCCCAGGAAGCACTGCCCGGCCCGGATCGTCGTGGCGATGAGCGCCTTGGTCGCGGTCAGCCAGGGATGATCGGCATCGTCGTAGGCGCCCATCTCCCCACCCAGCACGACCAGACCGTCGTACCCGCCGAGGTCAGTGGGAATGTGCTCACCACGGTGGCCGCGCACCACGTCGAGCTCCAGGCCGCCGGCCCGGAGCCACTCGTCGTACCAGCCGGGCGGGCAGTCGTCCGCGTGCTGGACGATGAGCAGTCGTGGCGCGGTCACTCCTCGAGGCTACCGAAACGTCGGGCCCTCACATGACCGGCAGCATGCGCGTGCGTTCGAACTCCGTGACCTGCCGCCGGTACTCGGCCCACTCGGCCCTCTTGTTGCGCAGGAAGAAGTCGAAGACGTGCTCACCGAGCGTCTCGGCCACCAGCTCAGAACCCTCCATTACCGCGATCGCGTCGTCGAGGTTCTGCGGGAGGGGGGCGATGCCCATCGCCCGCCGCTCGGCCTCCGTCAGCGACCACACATCATCCTCGGCGCCGGCGGGAAGCTCGTAGTTCTCATCGATGCCCTTCATGCCCGCGGCCAGCGTCACGGCGAAGGCGAGGTAGGGGTTGGCGGCGCTGTCGACCGACCGCAGCTCGACCCGTGTCGACTGCCCTTTGGTGGGCTTGTACATCGGCACACGGACGAGTGCGGACCTGTTGTTGTGCCCCCAGCAAACGTACGACGGGGCCTCCCCACCGCCGGCGAGCCTCTTGTAGGAGTTGACCCACTGGTTGGTCACGGCCGTGATCTCGGCTGCGTGCTCGAGCAGGCCGGCGATGAAGGCCCGCCCGGTCTTGGACAGGTGATACTCGGCGCCGGCCTCGAAGAACGCGTTCCGATCGCCTTCGAAGAGCGACAGGTGGGTGTGCATGGCCGAGCCGGGGTGCTCGGTGAACGGCTTCGGCATGAAGGTGGCGTACAGGCCCTGACCGAGCGCGACCTCCCGGATCACGACCCGGAAGGTCATGATGTTGTCGGCGGTGGTGAGCGCGTCGGCGTACCGAAGATCGATCTCCTGCTGCCCGGGGCCCCCCTCGTGGTGGCTGAACTCGACGGAGATGCCCATCGACTCCAAGATCGTGATCGCCTCGCGGCGGAAGTCGCGCCCGTAGCCCTGGGAGGTGTGGTCGAAGTAGCCGCTGCTGTCCACCGGCTCGGGGACCGCCCCGTCGCCCGGCCGGTCCTTGAACAGGTAGAACTCGACCTCCGGATGCGTGTAGAAAGTGAAACCCTGAGCGGCGGCCTTGCTCAACGTGCGTTGCAGGACGAAGCGCGGGTCCGCGTAGGACTGTGAGCCATCGGGCATGACGATGTCGCAGAACATCCGTGCGGTGGCCGGCCCGTCGCCGCGCCACGGGAGGATCTGGAACGTCGCCGGGTCGGGCTTTGCCAGCATGTCGGCCTCGTACACCCGCGCGAAACCCTCGATCGCCGAGCCGTCGAAGCCGATGCCCTCGGCGAAGGCTCCCTCCAACTCCGCTGGCGCCACCGCAACCGACTTCAACGACCCGAGCACGTCGGTGAACCACAGCCGCACGAACCTGACATCGCGCTCCTCGAGGGCGCGCAGCACGAACTCTTCCTGCTTTCCCATCCCCCCATCCTGCCCTGCCCATGTTTCCCCCGGGTTAACGAAGGGCATGCCGGAGGCTGGATCGTTGCGGTGGGGCGGCGCGGTCTGGGGTGCCAACCGACGATCCGACCGTCACGTAGCCGGGGCCACACCACGGTCGGATCGTTGGCCTACCCCCAGCGCCACGGTCCGACTCTCACGTCGCCGGGGCCACACCACGGTCGGATCGTTTCCTGCCCCGGCTGCTGCGATATGTCGGTCGGGCCCGGAGGGGTGGCGTCTGACAAGATTGAAGCTGTGCCTCAGCTCCGTGTCGTGCTGGCCCAAGTCAACCCCGTCGTCGGCGACATCGCGGGCAACTCCGAGCGGGTGGTCGAGGCGGTGCGCGAGGCTGTCGCGCGTGGCGCCCATCTCGTCCTCCTTCCGGAGATGGTGATCCCCGGCTACCCGATCGAGGACCTCGCCTTGCGCTCGTCGTTCATCGAGGCCTCTCGCTTCGCGGTCCAGGACCTCGCCGCGACGCTGGCAGATCAGGGCCTCGGTGAACCGACCGTCGTCGTCGGCTATCTCGACCGCGCCGAAGGCGGGACCGACCGGGTGGGGCGACCCAGGGGCTCACCACAGAATGCGGCCGCGGTCATGACCGGAGGACGGGTGGTCGCCCGCTCCGCGAAGCACCATCTGCCCAACTACGGTGTCTTCGACGAGTACCGCAACTTCGTGCCAGGTGAGGAGTCGCTCGTCGTCCGAGTGCGCGGCGTGGACGTCTCGCTGGCGATCTGTGAGGACATCTGGCAAGACGGCCCGTCGGCCGCAGCCAGGGCCGCCGGCGCCGGTCTGCTGGTGGTGATCAACGGCTCCCCGTACGAGGCACAGAAGGACGACGTCCGCGGCGAGCTGTGCGCCCGTCGGGCCGCCGAGGCGGGTTGCCCGTTGGCCTACGTCAACATGGTCGGCGGACAAGACGAGCTGGTCTTCGACGGCGACTCCCTCGTCTGCGACCAGACCGGCGACGTCATCGCTCGGGCGCCACAGTTCGAAGAGGCGCTGCTGGTCGTCGACCTCGACCTGGCGGCGGCGACGGATGGCCTGGAGACGTCGTACCAGAACCTGACGATCCGGCGCGTCGACCTCGGCGAGCCCACCGTCCCCACCTACCAGCCGCTCCAGCCGACCACCGCGACCTGGCTCGAGGACGAGGCCGAGGTGTACGCCGCCCTGGTGCTGGGCGTTCGGGACTACGTGCGCAAGAACGGCTTCGGCAGTGTGGTCTTCGGCCTGTCCGGCGGCATCGACTCCACCCTGACCGCGGTTATCGCCGCCGACGCCATCGGCGGGCCAAACGTGCACGGCATCTCGATGCCGAGCCAGCACTCCTCACCGCACTCCAGGGAGGATGCCGCCGATCTCGCGCGGCGCATCCGCGCCGACTTCCGCGTCGTGCCGATCGAGCCGACGGTGCAGGAGTTCCGGCGGTCGGTAGAGCTGACCGGGCTCGCCGCGGAGAACGTGCAGGCGCGGACCCGCGGCGTGATCGTGATGGGGGTCTCCAACCAGGAGGGTCAGCTGGCGCTCGCGACCGGGAACAAGAGCGAGCTTGCCGTGGGCTACTCGACCCTGTACGGCGACTCGGTTGGCGGCTACGCCCCGTTGAAGGACGTGCCCAAGACACTGCTCTACCGACTGGCGGAATGGCGCAACAAGGCCTCGGTCGAACGCGGCGAGACCCCGCCGATCCCGGAGAACTGCATCACCAAGCCACCCAGCGCGGAGCTGGCTGCGGGCCAGCTGGACTCTGACTCGCTGCCCGGCTATCGCCTGCTCGACGAGATCCTCGACGCCTACGTGGAGCACGACCGAAGCGCGCTGGAGCTGGTCGGGCAGGGCTTCGACGAGGGCGTCGTCACCAAGGTCATCACTTTGGTCGACCGCGCGGAGTACAAGCGGCGGCAGTACCCTCCCGGGCCGAAGATCTCGGCCCGCAACTTCGGCCGCGACCGCCGGCTGCCTATCACCAACCGCTGGCGCGAACACCTCCCCTAACCGCCGACACGTCAACTACCGCCCTGTTCTGCCGGTGTGTCGGCCGAAGAGTGGCGTCTCGACAGATGGGGAAAGTGAGTGCGACGCTGAAGACTGGTCCGGGGACTCCATTGGGGAGCATCGAGAGCAGCCGAAGAGGTACACGTCATGAGTGACACCACACCGCCGTACGACGTCGGCCCGCAGCCCGACAGCCCGCCATCGGCAACCACCAAGCGGGTCCGGGTCCACCACCTGCTACAGATGAAACAGCGCGGCGAGAAGTGGGCGATGCTGACCGCCTACGAGCAGTATGCGGCCCAGACGTTCGACGAGGCCGGCATCCCTGTCCTGCTCGTCGGCGACTCGGCATCCAACAACGTCTACGGCAACCAGACCTCGCTCCCGGTGACCGTCGAGGAGCTCCTCCCACTCGTCCGCGCCGTCACCCGGTCGGTGCAGCGCGCGCTCGTGGTGGCCGATCTACCATTCGGCTCCTACCAGGCCTCACCCGAGCAGGCGTTCCACACGTCGGTGCGGTTCATGAAGGAGGCCGACGCCCACGCGGTGAAGCTCGAAGGCGGCCGCCCGATGGCGCCGCAGATCGAGCTGCTCACCACAAGCGGTATCCCGGTGATGGCCCACATCGGCTTCACGCCTCAGTCCGAGCACGGGCTCGGCGGCTACCGCGTGCAGGGCCGCGGTGACACCGGAGAACGCCTCGTCGACGACGCGGTGGCGCTGCAGGAGGCCGGAGCGTTCGCCGTCGTGATGGAGATGGTGCCGGCCGAGGTCGCGGCGAAGGTGACCAAGCGGCTCGACATCCCCACCATCGGCATCGGCGCCGGAGCAGGCTGCGACGCCCAGGTGTTGGTGTGGCAGGACATGGCGGGGTTTCGCACGGGTCGGCTGCCGAGGTTCGTCAAGCAGTACGCCGACCTGCACGGCACCTTGCTCAAGGCCGCACAGGACTACGCCGCCGACGTCGCGGCCGGCACGTTCCCTGGCGACGAGCACACGTTCTGACCGGCGCCTCCCCAGGGGCTCAGACGGTCAGCTCCACAGCTGGCGCTGCAATACGGCACGCGCCTCGGCCAGGGACGGGCCGTACCAGGTCAGGTGCCGCCCCGAGACGAGCCTCGCCGGCACGTCGAACGCCTCCGGGCCGTCGTCGGCGCTGAACGCGTAAGGCTCGTCCGGCAGCACGACCACGTCGTGCGCCGGCAGCGCGCCCGACTCGATCCTCGGATACCGTTCGGTGTCGCCGGCCAAGACGTTGTCCACGCCGAGCCGCTGCAGCACGTCCCCTGCGAAGGTGTCACGCCCCAGCGCCATCCACGGTCGCCGCCAGATCGGCACCAGCGCCGCACACCGCCGGCCATTCCATGGCTCGGCCCACGCGTTCTCTGCCTCCGCGAGCCACGGCGGTCTGCCGAGCCCGAGCATGGACAACATCGCGGCCAAACCCTCCAGTGCGGCGGGCACCGTCTCGTAGTCGGTCAGCCAGACGTGCAGCCCGGCGGCCTGCAGCGCGTCGAGATCCGGCTCGCGGTTCTCCTCCGCGTTCGCCAACACGACGTCAGGACGGAGTGCGACGATCTCCGCCACCCGCGGGTTCTTGGTGCCGCCGATCCGGGGCACTGGCAGCCCCGACGGGTGCGTGCACCAGTCCGTGACACCGACGAGCAGGTCCGGTGCACTGGCAGCGACGCACTCGGTGAGCGACGGGACCAGCGACACGACCCGTCGGGGACGCTCAGTCTTCTTCATTCCAGGCAGGGTCGTTGTCCCATTCCTCGTTGCGCTGCTGCACCTTCTCCAGCGCCTGCTCGGCCTCCTCGCTGGTGCCGTACGGGCCGAGCCGGTCGGCCGCCCGGCAGCCAGCCTCGCTCTCGACGGTGTTGTGCTTCAGGCAGTAGAAGTAGTCGGCCATCGTGCTGCGCCTCCTGAGCTGCGTCGTCCCCCGATATCCTCCGATCTTGCCCGATCGGCCAAGAAACTACACTCGGCCGGGTGACCGTGCTGACTTCTGGTGTGCTTTCGCCCCGCCGCGCCGTACCCTCATCGATCCCACGTCCTGAGTACGTCGACAAGCCGACCCCCGCCGCGCACGTCGGGGGCGACGTACAGACTCCGGAGACCATCGAGAAGATCCGTGCAGCCGGGCGGCTGGCGGCCCAGGCGATGCGCGAGGCCGCATCGATCATGGCACCCGGTGTGACCACCGACGAGGTCGACAGGATCGCGCACGAGTTCTTGTGCGACCACGGCGCCTACCCGTCGACCCTCGGCTACAAGCGTTTCCCGAAGTCCTTGTGCACGTCGGTCAACGAGTGCATCTGCCACGGCATCCCCGACACCCGGCCCCTGGATGACGGCGACATCTGCAACATCGACATCACCGCCTACATCGGCGGCGTGCACGGGGACACCAACGCCACGTATCTCGTCGGAGACGTCGACGACGAGAGCCGGCTGCTCGTCGAACGCACCGAGGAGGCGCTGCGACGCGCCATCAACGCCGTCCGGCCGGGGCGGCAGGTCAACGTCATCGGCCGGGTGATCGAGTCCTATGCCAAGCGCTTCGGCTACGGCGTCGTCACGGACTTCACCGGCCACGGGATCAGCACGACGTTCCACTCGGGGCTGATCATCCCCCACTACGACGACCCCCGGTTCGACACAGTGATGGAAACCGGGATGACGTTCACCATCGAGCCGATGCTCACCCTCGGCACCAAGGACTGGGACATGTGGGACGACGGCTGGACCGTGGTCACCAAGGACCGCCGCCGCAGCGCACAGTTCGAGCACACGCTGGCCGTCACCGAGTCCGGCGCCGAAGTGCTCACCCTGCCCTGAGCGGCCGATGCCTCGTTCGTCGTGAGAGTTCAGACTTCGCGTCGTCGATGCGCTTGTCGCGACAAGCCTCGGACAGTCAGGTGGGGGTCACTGCAAGTAAATGACCCGTTTGGGTCATGGCCCCCACCCTGTCATCGGGCTACCGTCACAGCGCGCGGGGAGTCCACAACCTTGACATGGAGATCACGATGACAAAGCGTCTACTAGCCATGACCACGGTGTTGCTCGTCGCGCTGGTAACCGCTGGCGGAACAGCGAACGCAGCCCCGACGACCACCACCGTCCACGAGCGCGGAGTGGTCGAGACATTCATCGACGTGCTCGCCATCTGCACGGAGGACCCACCTCTGTACGAGATCACCACAACGAGCAACCGGGTCTTCCACGAAACCCTCTTCGCTGACGGCAGGGTGCACATCACCTTCACCGACACCGGAACCTTCCGGGCGGAACCCCTGGACTCATCGCTGCCGAGCTACACCGGCAAGTTCACGATCTGGGGCGGCTTCAACGCAAACAGAAAGTCAGCCAACGGCACGTTCACGTTCAACCTGCGCGGAACGGGCTCTGACGGCTCGACTCTTCGCCACCACCTCACCGAGCACTTCAACGAGCGTCCAAACGGTACGGTCCAGGAGTTCTTCAAGTGCCGCTGACCCGCTGATCTCGACTCTGGCCAGCGAAGGTTCCTCACCCGGCCGTCGGCGCCGCGCGAACGTCACGATTCATGACCGATTCGGCGCGGGAGGCGGCGACCGCCCCACGGACGGTGCATGCTTAGGCCAATATCAGCACGAAGTTCCTGAGGGGAATCATGAGGGGTCGTCTTATCGGCGTGTTCGTCGGGATCTGCGTGGCTGTCGTGATGCTGGTCTCGTGCGCCGCGGCGCCACCCGGCGACGCGAGTCCAGCGGCGCCGGAATCGAGCACCACCCAGTCACCCGGCACGCGGTCGACCGGCACGGCGCCAGCGGGCGCGGAGCGATTCGCGGGGGTTTGTGCCGGCATCGCTCACTGCCGAGTCGTCGCCGATCGTGACGTCGACGGTGACGGTGAGCGCGACAAGGTCGCCTGGGTGCAGAGGAGCAAGAAGCTCGTCGTCATCCGAGTCCGGACCGCGGACGGTGAACGGCTGCACCGCAGTGTCGACGTCAGTTGGTGGTACGGCGGGGGCGCCTGGGGAGGAGCGACCCGCATCGACGGACGTCGGGGCGTCGAGCTGGTCATCGGCTCCACGATGGGTGCTCACACACCCGGCTACACGATGCTCACCTACCGACGAGGGTCGCTCCGAGTGCTCGACAGCCCGCGTAACGAGGACCACTGGTACATCGACGCCGCCTACTCGGTGCTAGCCGGCTGGTGGCGGAGCACCCCCGGCGACAGGGTGACGATGACCTACAAGGACGCCCTACGGACGAGGAGCGACACCTTCCGAGGCGCCAACACGACCTACGTGTGGCGTGACGGCCACTGGGCGAAGGCTCGCGCGGACAAGACGTCGTACCGCAACCTCAACCGTGCCAACCGGATCGCCGGCTGGCACGTCCACGGTCTCGCCGAGTGGCCGGGTTTTTAAGACTGCCCCACTAGAGGGCGGGCGAGCCGACTCGTAGGCCGGATTCTGTTGGGGGCGGATCCTCGCGGAGTCCGCCCTGAGCAGCCATCCATCTGCGCGCATCGTCACCGATGCGCTCATGCGACCGACCCGCAGACTCAGGCG
>JACCUS010000227.1 GCA_013811715.1 Nocardioidaceae bacterium | reverse complement strand
GGACGACTCTGCCGATGCGAATGCCGAGAAAGCCTGCCACCGACGCACGCCGTCAGCTGCTCTCGGACTCTCTCGGTGTCGGGGTCGCCACGGGCGTTTATGGCGTGTCCTTCGGGGCGATCGCGGTCACGGCTGGCTTCGACGTGCTCCAGACGTGCGCACTGAGCCTGCTCGTCTTCACCGGCGCGTCACAGTTCGCACTGGTGGGGGTCATCGCCTCTGGCGGTACACCGCTGTCGGGAGCTGCCACAGCACTGCTGCTAGGCAGCCGCAACACGCTGTACGGTCTGACGCTCGCCTCGCTGCTGCGGCTGCGCGGCGTACGACGACTTGCCGGCGCGCACCTCGTGATCGACGAGTCGACCGCGATGGCGCTCAAAGCGGAGGACCCGTGGGACGCGCGGCTGGGCTTCTTCGCCACCGGGCTGTCCGTCTTCGTGCTGTGGAACCTGGCGACGCTGCTCGGAGCGCTGGCGGGCAACGCGATGGGGGACACGGCGGCATACGGCCTCGACGCCGCGGTGCCGGCCGCCTTCCTCGCGCTGCTGTGGCCACGGCTGTCCGACTCACGCACGAGGGTGACGGGAGCGGTGGCTGCGTTGCTGGCGCTCACGCTGGTGCCGGCCACCAGACCCGGTCTCCCGGTGATCGCCGCGGCCGGGGTGGCCGTCATCTCCGCACTTCTCGTCCGGGGACCCGGCCAGCTGCGGGAGCAGCCAGCCGGGGCTGGTCCTACGCCGACCGGGCCCGCGGCCGAATCGGGAGCCGAGGTGTCAGCCGAGCCGACGGACGACGAAGAGGAGGGTCGCTGATGTGGACTGCTGTGATCGTCACCGCGATCGGTTGCTACCTGCTGAAGCTCGCTGGCTTGTCGGTCCCCGACACCGTGCTCGACCGGCCATTCGTACGCCGGATCGCCGACCTGATCCCGGTGGCACTGCTCGGCGCCCTGGTTGCCGTCCAGGCCTTCTCGACCGGGCAGGAGCTGGTCGTGGATGCCCGCTTGGTCGGGGTAGGCGCCGGCGGGGTGGCGCTGGCGGCGCGAGCGCCGTTCCTCGTGGTCGTGTTCGTGGCGGCCGCCACGACTGCCCTTCTCCGGCTGACCACCTGACCACCTGACCACCTGACCACCTGACCACCTGACCACCACCGGGTTTGCGATGTAAACAGCTCTGATGGACTGTTTACATCGCAGATCTGCGATGCACACCGGGCATTTGCGATGTTTACATCGCAAACGCGGGGTGGTGCAGAAGGTGCGTCCAGAAGGTGGGTGCAGAAGGTGGTGCGGAAGGTGGTCAGGCGAGGCCGAGGGCTGGCTCAAGTCCGACCGTGAGCCCGGGATGATGGACGACGTAGCGGATCGACTCGACCACGGCCGTCATCGCAGCCACCCGGTCGGGCATATCGTGGCGGATCGTCAAGGTCTCGCCGACGCTTCCGAGGATGACCTCCTGATGCGCGACCAGCCCGCGTACGCGGACGCTGTGCACCGGCACCCCGTCGACGGTGGCCCCGCGGGCGCCGACCGGGTCGTCAGAAGTCGCGTCCGGCATGGCGTCCAGCCCGGCCGAGGCACGGGCGGCCGCCACCAGTTGCGCGGTCCGGATCGACGTACCCGATGGCGCGTCGAGCTTGGTCGGATGGTGGAGCTCGACGATCTCGACCGACTCGAAGAACCGCGCCGCCTCCGCGGCGAACCGCATCATCAAGACCGCGCCGATCGAGAAGTTCGGCACCACGAACACGCCGACTGCTGGGTCCGATCCGAGCTCCTTCTCGATCGTGGCAAGCCGTTCGTCGGTGAACCCCGACGTGCCGACCACCAGGTGCATGCCATGGTCGATGCACCACGCCACGTGGTCCATGACCACTCCTGGGTGGGTGAAGTCGATGGCCACGTCGGCACCTGCGAGCTCCTCGATTGAGTTGTGCTCGGTGATCTGAGCGACAAGCTCCAGGCCGTTGGCCTCCTGCACCCAGCCACATGCCAGCGACCCCATGGTTCCCGCCGCTCCGATCACGCCCACCTTGGTCATGGCGACGACTGTAGTGGTGGGCCTCGCTCGTGGCCTTTCGCGGTCTGAGCCAGCGAACCAACTCCGACCAACCGTCCGGACACCGCTTGACCCGCGAACCGAGCCACATCGTGACCCGTTTCGCGGGCTACCAGGTGCCCGGTCGGCAGTGGGGAGCCGACTGACCCGGAGGCGGCCGCAGGCACGCGGCGGTGTGATCAGTCGGACGAGGGGCCGGTACGACGGCGGGGTGCCAGCCGTTCGAGCTGCACGACGTGATCGGGCGTGAGGTCGTCAAGGCTGGTCACACCGAGCAGCCGCATCGTCCGAGACACCTCCGTGGACAAGATCTCGATGGCGCGGTCGACACCGGCCCGGCCTCCCGCCATCAGACCATAGAGGTAGGCCCGACCCACCCAGGTGAACCGAGCGCCGTGCGCGACGGCCGCCACCACGTCGGCCCCGGACATGATCCCGGTGTCGAGATAGACCTCCACGTCGCTGCCGACCTCGCGCACCACGTCCGGCAGCAGGTGGAACGGGACGGGCGCTCGGTCGAGCTGGCGGCCACCATGGTTGGAGAGGGTGATCCCGTCGGCACCGCAGTGGGCGACCTGTCGGGCGTCGTCGACCGACTGCACCCCCTTGACGACGAGCTTCCCCTTCCACTCCTTGCGGAGCCAGCGCAGGTCGTCGTAGCCGACGGTCGGGTCGAACATCGCGTCGAGCAGCTCGGCAACCGTGCCTCCCCACGAGTCGAAGGAAGCGAAGGTCAACGGCTCGGTCGTGAGCAGGTTGAACCACCACACCGGCCGCGGGATCGCGTTGACGACGGTCCTGGGTGTCAGGGTCGGCGGGATCGTCATACCGTTGCGGACATCGCGTAGTCGGGCCCCCGCGACGGGCACGTCGACCGTCACGACCAGCGTCTCGTAGCGCGCCGTGGCCGCCCGCTCGACCAGGCCCATGGACCTGTCGCGGTCCTTCCACATGTAGAGCTGGAACCAGTTGCGCCCATGGGGGTTGGCCGCGGCGACATCTTCGATTGAGGTCGTGCCCATGGTGGAGAGCGTGTAGGGGATGCCGGCGTGGCCGGCGGCAGCGGCCCCTGCCACCTCGCCCTCGGTGTGCATCAGCCGGGTGAAGCCGGTCGGTGCGATCCCGAATGGCAGCTCCGCCCGGCGACCCAGGAGGTCGCGCCCGAGGTCGACACTGGAGACATCGCGCAGGACGGCGGGCCGGAACTCAACATCGCGGAAGGCCTGCCTCGCCCGCGCCAAGGACAACTCCTGCTCGGCGGCCCCGTCGGTGTAGTCGAAGGCGGCACGTGGCGTCGTACGACGCGCGATGCCGCGCAGGTCATCAATCGTGAGGGCGTTCTGCAGCCGACGGCGTACCGGGCTGAGCACTGGCCGCTTGAAGCGCAGCAGCGGCGCCAGCTCGGCAGGGCGAGGGAGTCGACGTCTCATCATCAAAATCCATCCCACCACGCATGCGAGCACAGCGAAACCGCGTTGTCCTGGTTCAGCCGAGCTTGGCGAGGGCCCTGGCGGGCCCGACGACGGCAAGCGTGGTTGCTCGCGTGAAAACCTGCTGGGCGACCTCGTGCACGTCGTCGAGCGTGACGGCCGCGATGTGGGCAAGCGACTCGTCAAGGCTTTGGAGCCCACCAGGCACCAGCTCGGACTTGCCGATGCGGGTCATCCGCGCGCCCGCGTCCTCGAGCCCCATGACGAGTGAGCCTCTCAGCTGGCCCCTGCCACGCTCAAGCTCCTCGACGGTGATGCTCGCCGCGGCGAGCTTCGCGAGCTCGTCGTAGCAGATACCGAGGACGTCGCCGATTTTGTCGGGCATGCAGCCGCCAGCCACGGCGAAGTAGCCGGTGTCGACGAACTGGGTCGTGAAGGAGTAGATCGTGTAGGCGAGCCCTCGTCGCTCACGGATCTCCTGGAACAACCGGCTCGAGGTGCCTCCGCCGACGATGCCGTTGAGTACGCCGAGTGCGTAGCGCCTCGGGTCGTTGCGCACCAACGACGCGGTGCCGAGCACAAAGCTCGCGAGCTCTGTCGGCCGCTCGACCAAAGCCTGCTGGTGGTAGACGGGAGCCGGCTTGGCCATGGTGCGGACACCGGCAGGCCCACGGGCCGGGTCACCCAGCGAGCCAGCGGTCTCGAACGCCCCGCGCACCAGGCGCACGACGGCGGCGTGGTCGACCTTGCCCGCTGCCGAGAACACCAGGTTGTCGGCGGTGTAGCGCCGCCGGTAGTAGCCCGCGAGCTGGCGCCGTGAGAGGCACTGGACAGACGCGACGCTTCCGGTGATCGATCGACCGAGCGGGCCGTCGCCGTACATCGCGGCCACGAAGGCATCGTGGACGACGTCGTCGGGGTCGTCGTCGTGCATCGCGATCTCTTCGAGGATCACGTTGCGCTCGCTCTCGACCTCGTGCGCCGGGATCAGCGACGACGTGACCATGTCGCAGATGACGTCGACGGCCACGGGCACGTCGACGTCGAGCACCCGAGCGTGATAGCAGGTGAACTCCTTGCCGGTGAAGGCGTTGAGCTCCCCACCGACGGCGTCAAGCTCCACGGAGATGTCGAGCGCCGTACGACGTCGGGTGCCCTTGAAGAGCAGGTGCTCGAGGAAGTGCGTGGCGCCGTCGAGGGCCGGGGACTCGTCACGCGAGCCGACCCCCGTCCACAGCCCGAGCGACGCCGAGCGGGCACCGGGCATCGCCTCGGTGATGATGCGAAGCCCACCCGGCAGCACGGTGCGGCGAACGGTGGAGCTCGGAGCCCCCGACCGTGCGCCGTCACCATGCTCCTTGAGGAGTGTGCGGGTCGACCCGAGCGGTTGCTCGGTCGCCGCAAGTGTCCTCACGTCGGGTCAGGCGTC
>JACCUS010000224.1 GCA_013811715.1 Nocardioidaceae bacterium | reverse complement strand
GGGCCGCCCGCGACGGCGCGATCCGCTGACCAGGCACCCGTCACCGCCCTGTTGGGCAGCGTTGGTTTACCAGTTTGTACGCAGGCAGTTTGCCCGTCGGGAAGCGTGCGGGAGCGGGCGGCAGCGCGAGGTGCTCAGGCCCCGTGGTCAACTATTACGCCATCGATCCGCGGACAGGGAGGCGTCGGCGTCGGCGGTGGTGTTGTCTCGACCTAAGGGGTGGGGTAAGAGCCCGTTGTTGGCGGCGATCGCAGCGCGGAGGCGTTGGCTTTCGGCGGACCAAACCCGCAACGCTTGGGGATCCGTTGTTGGAGATGTTGCGAGAGGGGCCCGGCTGAACTCTCCGGCCGAGCGTGGCTCTACGAGCACTACGTAGCTCGCAGGCTGCGTGTCCGCGACCTCGCCGCCTCCTCCACACACGTGTGAGCGCCGTGTCGGCTGCGCTCGAGGCCGCCGGCATCCCCAGGGTTCGGGCACGCAGACACCACGAGGACAAGTACCCGCAGCTGCGCGACCGCGCCTGGCTGACCGAACGCATCCAGGCACGCCACACACGTCGTGAGATCGCCGTAGAGTTAGGCTGCTCGATCGAGTTCGTGGCGCAGCGGATACGGAAGCCGGGCTGATCGGCACGAAGTCTCCAGCGGCAGCATACGTCCGCAGAGAAGGCCGCTGGGTTCTGCGGCTACCTGTGACATGCCTGCAATAGCTCGGTGACTGACGACAGCATGGGGCTGTCGGAGTCGTCGGCACCTACCCCACCCTCTGGTGTTATTGCGACGCCTTAGAACGCCTTCAGGCGTCGGTGCCGTCACCGTCGCCGGGCCCTAACGGGTTGGATGGGCTGGGACGCTGCTCGTCTTGGATGGTCGGTGTGGCGGCGGGTCGCTGGCACTGTCTCGTTCTCGATCGGGGGGCTCCGCCGCCCCCGAGACACCGGTCTTGAGAACCTCGACAGTCGTCGGCGCCGCCGCCACAGCACACGTTCGGGCAGCTCGACGAATGAGCCGGTCCGGTAGCTCAGGTCGTGGATCAGCAGCGTTGTGGAGCGGCTGGATCAGTTCAGACGGCTGTCGGTAGCGGCCCGTAGTGGGCGATCTCGTCCTTCACAGCGTTCAGGATCTGACGAAGACGGAACGTGGCGAGCTGGATCGCTGTGGGGTCGTTGCAAGCGGCGCGCGGGAATGTTACGTTCCTGTGTCGTTTGCGACGATCTCGTGTCGCTCATGCCGAACCAGCTCGAGCCCGCACATCTCTACGAGTCACGTCCCCCGCCGGGCGTCGACGGTCAGGACCCGTGATCGCTACTCATCTGCTGCCCCACGTAACCACTCGTCTCAGCCGCCGGCTGCTCACCATCAGCTTGACGCTGGGTCTCATCGGAGGTGCCGTCGCCGCCTCCTCGACCACCTCGAGCACGGCTCAAGCTGCCTCCCTCTGCGCGACGGTCCCGATCCCCATCCTCCATGTCGTACGACCCGCGGACGGCGTGAGCCTTTACTCGACGAGCGAAGCGGAGATCACCGCCGCCGCCGCTTACGGCTTCACCGAGCGTCGCGGGGTGGCGTTCTACGCTGCGCCGATCAACGCCAGTGCGATGGTCACCCTTCACCGGCTGCACAAGCCGTCGAACGGAGACTTCGTATGGGTCCCCCGCGACGCCGAGCTCAGCGCCGCGGTCACTCAGTACGGCTACATCGACCAAGGTCCGAACTTCGCCGTGGCCGCCGTCGACAACGACTGCTTCGTCCCGGTCCGGCGGTACTCCAAGGGCGCGATTCACCGCTTCGCGGTCACGTCCGCCGATCGGCAAGCCCTGACCTCTGCAGGGTGGATAGACGAGGGGATTCGGTTCTACGCCGGACCTCCGACCGAAGTGCTGCCGCCCCCTCCCCCACAGAGCGCGGTGGGTTCGCTTCCGGTCGGCCAGGCCAGCTATTCCTCGCCCGCCGGCGCAGTGCACGTCGCGCCGTCTGGTAACGACGCCAACGCCGGTACGTCGGCGGGCCCCGTGCGCACGTTGGCACGAGGGGTGGCGTTGGCGCCGAGTGGCGGCACGGTCGTACTGCACGCAGGTCGGTACCGCGAAAGCGTCACAATCAGCAAGCCGGTCTCGGTCCAGAACGCTCCGGGGGAGGCCGTCTGGCTCGACGGCAGCACACCCGTGACCGGCTGGGTGAGCACCGCGACGGGATGGCGCAAAGACGGCTGGACGACTCGCTTCGACCACAGCCCGACCTACACGAAGGGCGCCCCGGACGGCGCGCCGCCGTACTGGCAGTTCGTCAGTCCGTCCTATCCCATGGCCGCCCATCCCGATCAGGTCTGGATCGATGGCGTCGCTCAGAAACAGGTCGGCTCCTTGTCCCAGCTGCGCGCCGGCACGTTCTTCCTCGACGAGGCGACGTCCCAACTACACATTGGCAGCGATCCCGGTGGACGAACGGTGGAGGCGAGCACGCTGAGCAAGGCGGTGTCTGTGCGGGCCGCTGGCACCGTGATCCGGGGGATCGGGATCCGCCGCTATGCGCCCTCGGTGTGGATGGTCGCGGCCGTGACGCTCGAAGCGCCTTCGGCGAGGGTGGAGAACGTCGTCGTGAAGGCGATGGCGACCACTGGCATCAGCGCCCTGGGCACGGACATCACGATGAACCGGCTGACCGTCCGAGACAGCGGCATGCTCGGCATCCACGCCCGGTATGCCGATCGCCTGCGGCTGACCTCGGTCGACGTTCGGGGCAACAACGCCGAACGTTTCAACCACGCCCCGGTCGCCGGTGGGATCAAGATCGGACAGACCCGGCGGGTCACCGTGCTCGACAGCAGCTTCTCCGGCAACCTCGGTCACGGGTTCTGGATCGACATGTCCGTCTACAACACGACCTACGCCAACACCACCTTCCGGGACAATGCCGGGAACGGGCTCTTCCTCGAGATCTCGGCCAAAGCGACCGTCGTCGACAACCTGTTCTCGGGGAACGGCGGGTTCGGCATCAAGGTGAACAACACGAGCGATGTGAAGGTGTGGAACAACACGTTTGCCGGCAACAAGGGACGACCACTCAACATCGTCCAGGACTCGCGTCGCAACACCAATCCGAACGATCCGGCCGTCGACCCGCGCGTGCCCTGGCCGGACCCGGCGATGCCGTGGACGCTCGGTCCGGTGACCATCGCCAACAACGTGGTGGGCAACACAGGGACGAACGCCAACTGCTTGCTGTGCGTCGAGGATTACAGCCAGCAGAAATCGGCCGAGCAGATGGGCATCACCTCCAACAGCAACGTCTACCATCGTCCGACCAGCAGCCAGCCGAGCTGGATTGCAGTGTGGTCCCGGGGACCGGGCAACCCCTCCGTCCACACGACGCTGGCGGTTTTCAACTCGGCGACGGGACAGGAGCGCCTCGGGCGCGAGTTCATCGGCGCTCCGATCGTCGACGCCAATGGCGTCCTCACGTCGGCCGTGACGTCGCTGGAGCCGACCGTGGCGTCAGCGCTGCCTGCGGACGTGGCCGCCGTCGCCGGACGCGCCGGCGGGGAGAAGCACCTCGGCATCTGGCGTTGAGGTGCTCCCCAAGTGCGAGTAGGTTGTTGAGTGTCTCGGAGGCGTTCTTGTGCCGACTTCAGTCGTTCAAGACATCGTGCCCTATGGCGTAGTTGAACATCGCGTACGCCACCGCATCGGCGTTGATGCCGAGCGCTGTGTGGCTCAGGTTGCCGATGTCATCGCACGCCTGGTGGTAGCACGGGTCGTAGGCGATGCCTGCCGTGCCGCCCCACAGCACAGCCTCCTGAGCGGTCTTCACGCCCTCGGCGCCAGTGAAAAGCCCACCGGACGGGACCCCATTCCGGATGAACGCCTGGTAATCGGAGCGCCCACTGAACGCCGTCGGGCGCGACGGGATGCCGCGCTCGGCGTAGTAGCGCTCGAACACCGCCTCGATCTCGTCGGACCCGTCCGGCCCCACGAGCCCGAAGGCGCTGCCGTCTCCGTCGTAGACGAACAGCCCGTAGTTCGGAGAGGCGACCATGTCGTTGTGCGTGGTGGCGATCCTGCGGTCCACGTTAGCGAACAGGTGCATCTCCAACCCTTGGATCTGGGAGAGTTGCACGCCAAGCGCGTACGTGGTGCTGACGGCGGGGATCCCGCCCTCGTACGTGTTCCCCAGTGTCACCGCCGGGATCCCATTGCGGTCAGGCGCCGTCGTGTTGCCCTGGTTGAAGAAGATCACGCCGACGGCTCCTGCGGCGGCGGCGTTTTCGGCCTTGAGCTCGAACGTGCACGTGCCGCGCTGGAGCAGGGCGGTGTTGCCAGCGGGGAACCCCGCGAAGTCGGTGGCCTCGCAGCCGCTCGTGGACGCGTTGCCGAGCCCGAGGCTGAGATCGACGGCGGTGACCGCCGCTTCGACGTTGCCCGGATCGGACTGTGGCGTCACGGCGAAGTCTACGCCTTCGGTGTACGTCACTTGGCCGGGAGCCGTCTGCTCGAGCTCCGATGGTCCAAGCGTCCTGAACAGCCTGAACTGGAAATCCTGCACCCGTACCTGATACCCCGCGGCGCGCATTGTTTCAGCCACATATGCGACAGACTCGTCGTACCCTGGCGTCCCTGAGACCCGGGTGCCGTCGTTCCTGTCGGCGATCTCCTGCAGCGCCTGCTCGTGCTTGAGCACGCCAGCGA
>JACCUS010000195.1 GCA_013811715.1 Nocardioidaceae bacterium | reverse complement strand
AGGGCGGCGCGCAGCCGTGACTCGCTGACCCGCCAGAAGTCGTGCTGTGCCCCGTCGACGAACGTGACCGGGATCTGCTCGCCGTACTCGGCTACCAGATCCGGGCTGGTCGTGATGTCGACCTCGTCGAAGGACTCACCCAGGTCCGCACACACCCCGGCGATGACCGCCCTGGCGTCGTCGCACAGGTGGCAGCCCGGCTTGGACAACAGTCGCACCCGGCTCACGCCAGCCCCATCGCGCGCCGCGTCTCCACCGCCGCGTGAGGCAGCTCACCGACGACTTCGACAGCCGATGGCACCTTGAACCGCGCGACTCGTTGCTCGCAGTGGGCGCGCACCCGATCCCGCAGCGCATCCGCATCCGACGCCACAGCCGGAACTACATAGGCGACCACCGCCTCCCCGGTCTGGGCGTCGGGAACACCTAGCACCGCACTCTCGACCACCCCGTCAAGCTGGTCGATCACCGCTTCGATCTCCGCCGGGTAGACGTTGAAACCCGACACGACCACCCGTTCCTCGACTCGGCCCACCAAGAAGAGGTCACCGTCGTTGTCCATCAATCCGATGTCGCCGGTCGCCAGCCACCCCTCGGCATCGGGGCCGCCGTCCCCGTCAGGCCAGTAGCCGCTGAACAGGTTGCGGCCGCGCACCAATATCTGACCGGGGTCGTCGGCATGCGCTGGGTTTCCGGTCTCGTCTACAACCCGGAGCCCGACGCCGGGCAGCGCCTGGCCGGCCGAACCGGGCTTGCGAACGGCGGTCCCGATGGTCGAGGTCACGATCGGGCCTGCCTCCGTCAGCCCGTAACCCTGCTCGACGCGCACCCCCACCTGCGCCTCGAAGTCCCGCAGCGACCTCTCGGCCTGTCGCACGGCACCGGAGATCAGGGTCCGGACGCTGCCCAGTTGCTGTCTCCCATCCGGCCGCTGCGACCAGTCCGCGATGACATGCGGCGCGACCGGTGCACAGGTCACCCCCTCAGCGGCGATGAGCCGCAGCGTCTCGTCTGGTTGGAGACGCCACCCCAGCACCAGCGTCGCGCCCTGCAGCAGCACCTGCCCCAGTACGGCGCCGAGGCCGTAACCGTGGAACAGCGGAAGCACGCCAAGCACCGTGTCGTCGGGCCGGACCCATGCCGGCTTGGTGCGAGAAGCCTGCTCGATGTTGGCGAGCAGCGCCCGGTGGCTGAGCATCGCGCCCCGGTGTTCGCCGCCGGTCCCCGAGGTGTAGAGCAAGACGGCCAACGACTCGATGTCTCTTGGCGCCCGGACCGCGGCCCGCCCGGTGCCGGTCAGTTCGTCGTACGCATACTCACCGGGTAGGAGTGGCGCGTCCGCGACGACGATCAGCGGATCCACCGCCCCGGCGACCGCCTCACGCACGGTGCGTGCAGCCGTTGCGTCGGTGACACAGATCCGAGCTCCGCTGTCCGCGAGAACTCGACCGACCTCGCCGCTGGTCGACATCGGGTTCAAGAGTACGGCGACCATGCCGCCCCGCAGCACCGCCAGATAGCACACGACGAACCCGACACTGTTCGTCATCGCGATCGCGACTCGGTGGCCGCCTACCAGGCCCAGCGCTGCCAGCCCGCGGGCCATCTTGTCGACCATGGCGTCGAGCTCCGCCCAGGTCACCCGCCGGTCACCGTCGACCAGCGCGACCTTGTCACCCTCCCGCGAAGCCCGGCGACGGAGCAGGTCAGCGACGTTAGTCGCGGGGATCACGACCTTCACGTCCGGAGTCTTACACACCACCGAACCGCATCCCGCGGCGCGACGGCCCGTTGGGCATGTCCCCTACGCTGGCGGGGTGAGCCACGAGCCCGCTCCTGATCGAGCCACGGGGCCGCGGCCTCGATCGACCATGGCCGGCGCGGCAGCCGCTTCCAACGCCGAGGTCGGCGAGACGCTCTCGACCGCTGCTGACTCGACCGCCGCCTTCTTCGACGTCGACAACACCGTGATGCAAGGCGCATCGATCTTTCATTTCGCCCGGGGGATGCATCGGCGGGAGTTCTTCACCACCAAGGACATCGTGAAGGCGGCGTGGGATCAGGCCTACTTCCGGATCATCGGGATCGAGGACCCGGAGGCGGTTGCGAACGCACGTGAGTCGGCGTTGTCCTTCATCGCCGGTCACCGAGTCGAAGAGCTCGCCTCGCTCGGCGAAGCGATATTCGACGAGGCCATGGCGCATCGCATCTGGCCGGGCACGAAGGCGTTGGTCCAGGAGCACATCGACAGGGGCCAGCGGGTCTGGCTGGTCACGGCGGCACCTGTGGAGATTGCCCGCATCATCGCGCACAGGCTCGGTCTCACCGGTGCCCTCGGAACCGTTGCGGAGCACATCGACGGTGTCTACACCGGCAGGCTTGTTGGTGAGCTGCTGCACGGTTCGGCGAAGGCGGAGGCAGTCCGCGCCCTCGCGGCCCAAGAGGGACTCGACCTGTCCCGCTGCTCGGCGTACTCCGACTCCTTCAACGACCTACCAATGCTTTCGCTGGTCGGCGATCCGTGCGCTGTCAACGCTGACGGCAGGCTCCTCGAACACGCCCGCTCTCTGGGTTGGCGCGTCTACGACTACCGCACCGGCCGCAACGCGGCGCGGCTCGGGCTGTTCGGCGCTGCCATGGCTGGCGCCGTCGTGGGCAGCGTAGCCGCCGGGGTGGCGTTGCGCCGCAAGATGCGCTGAAATCCTGGGGAAGGGGTACATCTTGATGTGACCGGGGTCACTCGCGACTGCATTTTCGCGCCACTTTCGCGTAGCATCGGCCCCTCGGGGACCCACAGACCACCGTGTTTCGGAGAGGGAGTTCATGGCTCGCGGCGGTATCGGGTTACCGACCGGGTACGACGCACTGCGCCGTGCGGTGGTCGAAGTACTCCTCGGACAGCCGATGTTGGCCACCTCCGGTTCGGTGTCGGCGGGAAGCGGCGCGTCGTCGGGTGGGCCGGGCTATCCGCCTGAAGTCGACGACTCGCGTCGGATCGCTGCGCTTGTCGATATGGCCCGCGATGGCGACGCCGAGGCCTTCGGGTCCCTGTACGACCACTACAGCCCAGCCGTATACCGGTTCGTCTACTACCGGGTGAGTGCGCAGGCGCTGGCTGAGGACATCGTCAGCGACACCTTCTTCCGCGCCCTCCGCTCGATGAGCAAGTTCCAATGGCAGGGCACTGACTTCGGCGCCTGGCTCATGACCATCGCGCGCAACCTGACCGTCGACCACTACAAGTCGGGCCGGACCCGACTCGAGACACCTACCGATGACTTCGGCGCAAATGGGCAGAGCACCCCTGGGCCGGAGGAGGAGGTCCTTGCCGGGCTGACGAACGAGGTGCTGCACGAAGCGCTCGACGCGTTGCCGGCAGAGCAGCAGGAGTGCATCGTGTTGCGTTTCTTCAGCGAGGCATCGATCGCCGAGACCGCCAAGGTCCTCGGCCGTTCCGAGGGCGCCGTCAAGCAGCTGCAGCTGAGGGCGGTCCGAAACTTGGCGAAGTTGATGCCTGTGGGGCTGGGGCCGCAGTGAGGCGATGGAGCCGGACAAAACGAATGCTGCCGCCCCCCGTAACTCCCGGGTTGGTTGGGTCGTTTTGCCCAGTACGGAAGGGTGCTCGAATCCCTCCCACCGCCGCACTTCCAGATAGAGGGCCACGACGATGATGCTGATGCTGTCTGCACGCAGACGCGCAGAGGAGTTCGCGGCGGCCGTCGATGGCCGTCCGGGCTCGGGCGCGTCGAGTGAGATGCGCGTTTTCATCGACCTGGTCGAGCAGCTGCGAGCCGTTCCCAGCCCGGACCTACGACCTGCCTTCTCAGCCGATCTGCGCGAGCGCCTGCTGGCGGCCGCGCCAGCCGAGCTCGCCAAGGGGACACCGGGAAGCACCGACCGCGCCCGAGCCGTCACCTCATCGCCGCGGCGACGCCGAGCCACGTCGGCAGCGGCCGTCGGGTTGATCATCAGTGGCAGCGGCATGGGGGTGGCGGCAGCCAGTCAGTCAGCTCTCCCAGGAGATGCGATCTATCCCGTCAAGCGGGGCATCGAACGGGTCGAACTCGCGCTGACCGGCTCCGCCGCAGACCGCGGTCAAGAGCTTCTCGAGCAAGCGAGCACCCGGCTGACCGAGGTCCAGGGTCTGGCGGTCTCCGCTCCGGACGACCCGACCACCTCGCCGCTCATCGTCAAGACTCTTGACGACTTCGCGAGCCAGGCGACCGATGGTGCGGACTCGCTGATCGCCGCCTACGAGGACGAGTCGAGCGTGCAAAGCATCGTCGAGCTGCGCGACTTCACGAACACCTCGGTCACCAGGTTGGAAGAGCTCAGCCGCACGCTGCCGGCCGACGTACGCGACGAAGTTCGCGAGGCGGCTCAGCTGTTGGCCGAGCTCGACGCGTTGGCCAGGGAGACCTGTCCCTCGTGCAGCGAGCGGCTGCCGTTGTATCTCTCGTCGGGGCCTGTTGGGTCACCGACGGAGACGCGCCCGGTCGTCGACGACACGATTCAGGTTGCCCGACCGGCACCGCCCGAACCTCCGGCTCTCGAGTCGACTTCCGACGGCCGGGGCGATCCGGAGCCTTCGATCGAGCTGCCGGTCGCGGGAGTTCCTCCAGCCGAGCCTGGCGGCACTGACCTGCCGGGTGACGGCCCCGTCGGCAACGACCCGGACCAGCAACCGGCCGAGCAGCCACCGGCACTAGACATTCCAGCGGGCAACGAGCCGAGTCTCGAGGTGTCTGGCACGGATGCACCACGCATCGACGGACCGAGCCCAGACGGGACAGACCCAGAGGGTCCCGGCCCGGACGGGCCAGCCCCAGACGGCCCCGACCTGGACACACCCGATCTGGACGGCCCCGACCCCGACGGGACAGACCCACAGGATCCCGGCCCGGAGGGCCCGGACCTCGACGGGACAGACCCGCAGGGTCCCGGCCTGGACGGGCCAACCCCAGACGGCCCCGACCTGGACACACCGGATCTGGACGCCCCCGACCCCGACGGGACAAACCCAGAGACACCGAACCTTGAAACACCCGACCTGGACGGCCCCGACCTAGGCGGGACAAACCCAGAGACACCGGACCTCGAAACACCCGACCTGGACGGCCCCGACCTGGGCGGGACAAACCCAGAGACACCGGACCCGGAAGCGCCGCTCGCTGATGAGCCAAGTGTGGACGCCCCGACGATCACGGTCGATACCAGCGACCCGCTCGACCTCACGAATCGTCGCAGCGGCGCGCTAGACCCTCTCGACGCAGGCACCACGAACGACGCCCCGTCCCTCCCCTAGGGCTACTTGCCTTGACGGCGGCGCTGAATGCGCGTCTTCTTCAGCAGTTTGCGGTGCTTCTTCTTGGCCATCCGCTTGCGACGCTTCTTGATAACTGAGCCCACGGTCTACCTTTCGGGCGTGGTGGCGTGGAATCCCGGGCGGAGCGGCCCCCGGGAGGAGGTCGTGACACGCTGACGCGTGATTCGGCCAAAGGCTACCCGCAGGCCGATTCCGTGGGACACCCACCACCCTTCCGCAACCCTGACCGCCAAGATGTACGAGCGGCGCCTCCACCGCTGGGTCAACAAGGTCCGCGCCATCACGACCTGCGGCCGCTCCGGTACCGCGGGTGTGACGAGGGCGTCGCTAACCGGTACCCGCCTCTTTCACACCTATCCGGTGCCGCGCCTGCGTCAACCCGCCTGAAAGTACGACTTGCGCAGGTACTCGGAGACCGCGTCCTCGGGGACTCGAAACGAGCGTCCCACCCGAACCGCGGGCAGTTCGCCACTGTGCACCAGCCGGTAGACGGTCATCTTAGAGACCCGCATCGCCGTGGCCACTTCGGCCACGGTGAGGAACCTGACCTCGGAGATCCCGTCTCCGGACGAGCTTGCGGCCATGACACACCATCTTCCAGCCCGGTCGCACCTCGGCTTCCCCACCGAGGACACAAATCGTCCGGTTGCTTAGCGTGAGGGTAGTGGCAAATGTGGCTGCTGAGGAAGCGAAGTCGGAATTAAGTAGCGAAACGAGACCGAAATGGATGGTTTCTCGGCGTGTCGCGGCTTTTCGGCGTCAGTACGACGTCTCGATCCCGTGCAACGGGAAGATCTCCCTCCGGGTCTGCTCGACGCAACGATCCAGCCACGAGTCGGGGTCATAGCCGCTCGACCAGTCGCTGAAGGTGGCAGACCGACCGTCGGTAAGGCGTGCAGGGGCACGCCTTCCGGTGGACTCGCCGACGTACTCGCGCCACTCGCCGGGGATCGAGGTCCCTGGGTCCAAGGGGGCACCCGCGACCGCCGCCAGCAGGTGCGTCCAGGTCCGGGGTACGACGTCGACGATGGCGTACCCGCCGCCGCCTGTCGCCACCCAGCGCCCCTCACAAACCTCGTGCGCCAAGTCGTGCAAGGCTAGATGGGCCGCCCGCTGCCCGTCGACGCTGAGCATGAGATGAGCCAGCGGATCATCCATGTGCGAGTCGCAGCCGTGTTGGCTGACCAGTACGCTGGGGCCGAACTCCCGCAACAGCGGCGGGACCACCGCATGGAAAGCACGCAGCCAGCCGCCATCGCCGGTTCCAGGCGGCAGCGCGACGTTGACCGAGGCGCCTGGCGCGTCCGGTCCACCGCTTTCGCCCGGGTCACCGGTTCCCGGGAAGAGGGTCCGTGGGCTTTCATGCAGGCTGATGGTCAACACCCGTGGGTCGTTGTAGAAGGCTGCCTGGACTCCGTCCCCGTGGTGTACGTCGATGTCGACGTAGGCGACTCGGGCCACGCCCTGCTCAAGCAACCAGGCGATCGCGATCGCCGGATCGTTGTACACGCAGAACCCGCTGGCCAGGTCCGCCATGGCGTGATGCAGTCCCCCACTGACGTTGATCGCATGCAGCGATTCCCCCGACCAAACTCGGCGTGCCGCTTCGAGGCTGGCACCCACGACATGGGCGGACGCCTTGTGCATGTCCGGGAACACCGGATTGTCGCCGGTGCCAAGCCCGTGCACGAGGCCGTCGCCGAAAGGGCCCTGGCTGACCTTCTGCACGGCTTCGATGTATCGCGGGGTGTGAATCAGTCCGAGTTCGTCGTCAGTTGCCGTCGGTGCCGGAACGACCGAGACAGCAGGTGAGTTGAAGACCCCGAGAGACCGTGCCAGCCGTATCGTCAAGTCGACCCGGAGGGGGGCCAGCGGATGGGCTGGCCCGAAGTCGTACCGGGTGAGCTCGTCGTCGAAGACGACAATCGCGGCACCTGTCACATGTGGCCCTTTCGTCCGGGGCTGACCCCGCGGCAAGGCGGGATCGCAGCCCGTGGGGGCGGCCGACCCGCTCGGTCGGTCGGTCAGCCTTTGGTAAGCGCTGACCTGGCGAAGAACGCCAGGTTGGACGGTCGCTCTGCCAGCCGTCGCATCAGGTAGCCGTACCACTGGTCGCCGTACGGGACGTAGACCCGCACCTTCTCCCCGCGCGCCGAGAGCCGCTTCTGCTCCTCGGGCCGCACTCCGAACAGCATCTGGTACTCATAGCTGC
>JACCUS010000194.1 GCA_013811715.1 Nocardioidaceae bacterium | reverse complement strand
AGTCGCGCTCGAAGAGGTGTACGACGCCGCCGTGCTCGTCCGCCAGCACCTGCACCTCGATGTGCCGGCCGTGCTCGACGTACCGCTCGAACAGCATGGTGTCGTCGCCGAACGCCGCGGCCGCCTCTCGTCGCGCGGCCGCCACCGCGTCGGGCAGATCGGCCACCGACCGCACGACCCGCATGCCCTTGCCGCCACCGCCGGAGGCGGCCTTGACCAACAACGGGAAGCCGATCTGGTCAGCGACCGAGCCGAGGTCGAGACCCGCCGCGGTGTCGGCCGCGGGGATAACGGGGACGCCGGCTTTGGCAGCGACGACACGCGCCTCGTCTTTACGCCCCATCACGTCCATCACTTCGGCAGGGGGGCCGATGAAGACCCGCCCAGCTGCGGCGACCGCACGCGCGAAGGCTGACCGCTCGGACAAGAACCCGTACCCGGGGTGGACCGCGTCCGCGCCGGAACGCTCAGCCGCGGCCAGTAGGGCGGGGCCAGACAGATAGGACTCGCTCGCCGCGGCGGGCCCGATCCGGACGGCCACGTCGGCCTCCCGGACGTGCTGCGCGTCCCGGTCGGCGTCGCTGTAGACCGCCACACTGCGCAGCCCGGAGGCCGCGGCCGCACGGATAACGCGCAGGGCGATCTCGCCCCGGTTGGCGACGAGGACGGTGCCGAAGCGGGTCATCGGCAGCCCCAGCCGCACCGGAGTGGCGGCGACGCCACTCCGCACCGGGCCATCCGCCGCCGTACGGAACTGAACAAGGCAAATGGCCTCTCTGCAAGGCAGATTTGCCATGTATACAAGCTGTCTGGCTTGTATACATGGCAAACCCCGGGAGGCGGGGGGGAGGTGTCGGGTCGGGTTTGCATCCAGCTCACATCCGGAAGATGCCGTAGCCGGGCGCGGGGACCGGGGCGTTCGCGGCGGCCGCCAGCCCCATGCCGAGCACCCGACGGGTGTCAGCAGGGTCGATGACGCCGTCGTCCCACAGTCTGGCCGTGGAGTAGTACGGCGATCCCTGAGTCTCGTACTGCTCGCGGATCGGCCGCCTGAACTCGGCCTCCTCCTCGGCCGTCCAAGCGCCGCCCTTCGACTCGATCCCGTCGCGGCGCACCGTCGCGAGCACCGCCGCCGCCTGTTCCCCACCCATCACCGAGATGCGAGCGGTGGGCCACATCCACAGGAATCGCGGATCGTAGGCGCGACCGCACATGCCGTAGTTCCCGGCGCCGAACGACCCCCCGATCACGATCGTGAACTTGGGCACGACAGAGCACGCGACCGCCGTGACGAGCTTGGCCCCGTCCTTGGCGATGCCGCCTGCCTCGTACTGGCGGCCCACCATGAAGCCGGTGATGTTCTGCAAGAAGACCAGCGGGACGCCGCGCTGGTTGCACAGCTCGATGAAGTGCGCGCCCTTGAGGCTGGACTCGCTGAAAAGGATCCCATTGTTGGCGACGATGCCGACCGGGTAGCCCCAGATGCGGGCGAATCCGCAGACGAGGGTCTCGCCGTACAGCGCCTTGAACTCGTGCAGCCGCGAACCGTCGACGACGCGACGGATCACCTCCCGCACGTCGTAGGGGGTGCGACTGTCCGTGGGCACGACCTCGTGGAGCGTCGCCGGGTCCTCGGCGGGCGCCTCAGGCTCGTGCTGGGCGAGCGAGGGAGCGGTACGACGCTCCAGCGTCGCGACGATCGACCGCACGATCGCGAGCGCCTCCGCGTCGTCTGCGGCCAGGTGGTCGACCACGCCGGAGGTGCGGGCATGCACGTCGCCTCCGCCGAGGTCCTCGGCCGAGACCACCTCGCCGGTTGCGGCCTTCACAAGCGGCGGCCCGCCGAGGAAGATCGTGCCCTGGTCACGCACGATGACGGTCTCGTCGGACATCGCCGGCACATACGCTCCGCCGGCGGTGCACGAACCCATCACGGCGGCGATCTGCGGGATCCCCTGGGCGGACAGGTTGGCCTGGTTGAAGAAGATCCGGCCGAAGTGGTCGCGGTCGGGGAAGACCTCGTCTTGCATCGGCAAGAACGCGCCGCCGGAGTCGACAAGGTAGACGCACGGCAACCGGTTGGCGCGGGCGATCTCCTGCGCGCGCAGGTGCTTCTTGACCGTGATCGGGTAGTAGGTGCCGCCCTTGACGGTGGCGTCGTTGGCGACGACGACGCATTCGCGGCCGCTGATGCGCCCGACACCCGTGACGACGCCCGCACTCGGCACCGCGTCGTCGTACATGCCGTACGCCGCCAGTGGCGCGACCTCGAGGAACGGCGAGCCGGGATCGAGCAGCCGGTCGACCCGGTCGCGGACCAGCAGCTTGCCGCGGTCGGTGTGCTTGGCGCGAGCCGCCTCCGAACCACCCTGACGGACCTGCGCGAGACGCTGCCTCAGCTCGTCGACCGCCCCTGCCATCGAGGACACGACAGGGGTCGGTCGGGCGCCGGCCAGGCCGGGTCCGGCTGGCTGCTCCGCCATGCTCGCCTCCACTGGGTTGGTGCTCATGCGACTCCGGCCGATCCGGCTGGCTGTCTGGACGCCGCTACCGGTGCCGTTGCCCGGGGTTACGTTACCCAGGTGCCCGGCGTAGGCTGAGCGGCCGGGCGAGCCAGTGGCTCCGGACGCGCCGACGAGAGGGAGAAGGAGCAGGAGGGTCAAGGCTGATGGCCAGACGCATCTTCCTTCACGTGGGCACCCCCAAAACCGGGACCACCTATCTGCAAGGCGTTCTGTGGGCCAACAAGGAAGCCTTGCAGCAGCAGGGCCTGCTGCTCCCACTGCGCCACGTCCGCGACCACTTCTACCTCACCAACATCGCCCGCCAGTGGTCGCCAAAGATCGAGGTCATGCCGGCGGCAGGGCGCAAGTCGTGGGAGCGGATGGTCGAGGAGGTCAGATCCTGGACGGAGGACGTCCTCATCAGTCATGAGTTGTTTGCCTCCGTGTCCACCGAGCGGGCCAAGTGGGCCTTGGACGAGCTCGCCGCTCTCGGCGATGAGGTTCACGTGATCGTGACTGCACGGGACCTGGCCAGGCTGGCGCCTGCCGAGTGGCAACAGTCCGTCAAGCACGGCCGCAGCCACGGACTCGACGAGCACTACGAGTTGCTCAAGGCCGAGGATCCCGAGCGACTCGACAGCGAGCTGCTGCTGCTGCTGGACCAGGATCCGGAGGTTGCCAACTCCGAGCACATGTCCATCCTGTTCTGGAAGGTCCAGAACCTGCCGGAGCTGCTCCACCGGTGGGGTCAGTGGCTGCCGCCTGAACGCGTTCACCTCGTCACCGTGCCCCCCAGCGGTGCACCACGCGACCTGCTATGGAACCGGTTCGCTTCCACGGTTGGCATCGACCCAGCGACGGTCGACCAGTCGGTGACCATCCCCAACGACTCCCTCGGCGTGGTCGAGGTCGAGACCCTGCGGAGGATCAACGGGCTCCTGCCACCTGGGCTGACCGGCACCCGCAAGCAGGTACTGGTCCGCCAAG
>JACCUS010000171.1 GCA_013811715.1 Nocardioidaceae bacterium | reverse complement strand
GACGCCACCCGCCGCACCCTCGCTGACGGCTAGCCGGCCTGCACCCACGGTCAGCCTGTGCGCCGTTTAGGCCCGTAACGGACGAGGCTGGGGGCGCGAACGGCTCCTGTGCGCTGTTTGGGCCCGTCAAGGACGAGGCTGGGGTGTGGCAGGTGGTCCAGCATCGGAACATGCGCTAGAATCACGTACATGTCGACCTTGCCCGTTGCGGATGCCCGAGCGCGGCTCTCCAAGATCATCGAGGCGGCCGCGTCGACACACGAGCGCTTCGAGATCACCCGAAACGGCCACCGCGCGGCGGTCCTGCTCGGTGCCGACGACTACGACGCCATGCGCGAGACGATAGCGGTCCTGGCGGACGTTGAGCTGCTCAAGGATCACTTCGCCGGGCTGGGCGAGGTCGAGGCTGGCGACGTGGCGGACGAGGATGAGCTGGCCGAGGCAATGCGGTCCGCCGGTCGCCAGGCCGAGGGGTGATTGACGCGTCGACGCCCTTTCGGCTGTCGATGGCGCGAACGGCGAAACGTGCGCTCACCCATACGCTTCCGGAGAAGGTCGCCGCCGCGGCGTATGCGTTCATCACCGGACCCCTCGTCGACAACCCGCACCGGGTGGGCAAACCGCTCGAACCGCCGCTCGCACCGACCTATTCGGCGAGACGCGGCGACTACCGCGTCCTCTACCTCATCGACGACGAGGCGCACATCGTCCGCGTGACGGCGATCCGCCATAGGGCGGACGCCTACCGGGTCTGATCGGTGGGGCTTGCGACAATGGGCGGGCCATGACTTCCGCATCCGGTGACGCCGCATCAGCAGCGCTTGTTTCCTCTGCCCGGGCAGAGGCGGTCGTCGACCTCGACGCGATCAGCGCCAATGTGGCCGCGTTGCGCGCCCACGTGGGCGGCCGGGATGTGATGGCGGTGGTCAAGGCGGACGGCTACGGACACGGCATCGTCGCGTCGGCTCGCGCGGCCCGGGCCGGCGGGGCGTCGTGGCTCGGGGTCGCCTTCCTCGACGAGGCGTTGGCGCTGCGGGCGTCCGGAGACAAGGGCCCGATCCTGTCCTGGCTCGCGGTGCCTGGGGAGCGGTACGACGTCGGGGTGGCCGCAGGCGTCGAGCTCTCCGCGTACTCGGTGGCGCAGCTGCGCGAGATCGGCGCAGCCGCCGACCGGGTGGGGAAGAGAGCCGCCGTACAGCTCAAGCTCGACACCGGGCTCGGACGCGGAGGGGCGCACCGCGACGACTGGGCCGAGCTCGTCGACGCCGCCGCCCGGTCGCAGGAGACCGGTTCGGTCGAGGTCACCGGAGTGTGGTCACACCTGGCCCGCTCGGACGAGCCGGGCCACCCGTCGATCTCGGCACAGACCGCCGCGCTCGCGACGGGTGTCGCGCACGCCGTCGAGTCCGGTCTCGCGCCCCGTCACCTGCACCTGGCCAACTCCGGTGGGACGCTCGGCTCACCGGGCACCTGGTTCACGATGGTCCGGCCGGGGATCGCGATCTACGGTGTGTCTCCGTTCGCCGACGGGACGAGCCCGGTGCCGATACGGCCGGCCATGACGCTGCACGGTCGGCTGGCTCTGGTCAAACGCGTCAACCCGGGGCAGGGCGTCTCCTACGGGCACACGTACGTCACCGAGCGGGAGACGACGCTCGCGCTGGTGCCGATCGGGTACGGCGACGGCATCCCTCGCCACGGCTCGAACAGGGGTCCCGTTCTCCTCAACGGCCGGCAGTATCTGGTGGCGGGCCGGGTCAGCATGGACCAGTTCGTCGTAGACATCGGCGAAGCGAGCGCCGCCGCCGGTGACGCGGTCGTGGTCTTCGGAGACTCTGATCGGGGCGAGCCGACGGCGCACGACTGGGCGCAGGCCGCCGACACGATCGGCTACGAGATCGTCACGCGGGTGGGGTCCCGGGTGCCGCGCGGGTACGTCGGAGCGGTCGGCCCATGAGCCGGGCCTCGACGTTGAAGAAGTACGCCGGACTGGCCGGCGCCGCGGCGGGTGTGGTGGTGGCCGGCGCTGCTGCGGGCATCTTGGCCGAGCGCCAGGTGGTGGCGCGCCGCCGGGCCGAGGCGGAGCAACCCTTCGGCTCGCTGCGCGCGCCTCGGCGTACGGTCGTCGCCGACGACGGTCTCGAACTGCACGCCGAGGTCGAGGAAGCCGACGCGGGGATTGGCTCGTCCGGGGCGCCGACCCTGATCTTCTTACACGGGTACGCGCTCAACCTCGACTCCTGGCACTTCCAGCGGGGGGCGCTACGCGGTGACCACCGGATGGTCTTCTACGACCAGCGGTCGCACGGCCGCTCCGGCCGGTCGCGCGACGAGCACTGCACGATCGACCAGCTCGGCCGCGACCTCTCCGTCGTGATCGACGAGCTTGCGGGCGACGGACCGGTCGTGCTGGTCGGCCACTCGATGGGCGGCATGACGATCATGGCGCTCGCGGAGCAGCACCCCGAGTGGTTCGGGAGCCGCGTCTCGGGGGTGGGCCTGGTCTCGACCAGTGCCGGGGGCGTCGACGGGGTCACGTTGGGCCTGCCCGGCCCGCCGGGGCGGTTCCTGCGCAAGGTCACTCCCTCGGTGGTCGCCGCCCTCGCCCGCGTACCGCGGCTGGTCGAGGGCAGCCGCCGCGCCGGGTCCGACTTCGGGTTCGCGCTGACCCGCAGGCTGGCGTTCGGCGGCCCGGTCCCGCAGGAGTATGTCGACTTCACCGACGAGATGCTCGCGGCCACTCCCATCGACGTGGTCGCCCACTTCTATCCCGGCTTCGACACCCACGACAAGTCACACGCGCTCGAGGCGCTCGGCCGGGTGCCGACCGTGGTTGTCATCGGCACCCGGGACGCGATGACGCCGATCCCGCACAGCCGCCGCATCGCCGACGAGGTGGCGTCCGCCGACCTGGTGGAGCTGGAAGGCGCCGGGCACATGGTCCTGCTCGAGCGCCACGACGAGGTCACGGCAGCCATCGGGCGGCTGGTAGACCGCGCGGCCGCGGCGATCACCGAACGCGATGAGTGACCTGCGGGTCGAGGAGGCGACAGCGGCGGACGCCGCGGCGATCCACGAGATCGTCCAGTCGGCCTTCGAGGCCCGGGGCAGCGTCGATCCGCCGACGTCCGCGCACGACGAGACGGTGGCGTCGGTCGCCGCGACGATCCAACGCGACGGCGGGCTGCTGTGCCGGCTCGGCGGCGTCCCGGCGGGTGCAGTGCTGTTCTCCGGGCAGGGTGTGACGCTCGGGCTGCGCCGTCTCGGTGTGGCGCCGCGGTTCCAGTCGCAGGGGGTCGCCTCGGCCCTGGTCGTCGCCGCCGAAGGGTGGGCGGCCGCTCGCGGCCGTGACGACGTACGCGTGCAAGCACGAAGCGGACTCCCGGTGGCGGTCACCTTCTGGCTCGATCGGGGGTACGTCGAGCTGTCGCGCGACGACACCTATCTCACGATGGGCAAGGCCTTGCCCATCGAGCTGGTGGCCGCCAGCGCCGACGACGCGCGAGCCGTCGGCGCCCGCATCGCATCGCTGACACGCGCCGGGGACGTGGTGCTGCTGTCAGGCGAGCTGGGCGCGGGCAAGACCACATTGACCCAGGGCATCGGGCGTGGTCTGCGGGTGCGGGGCGAGGTCACGTCTCCGACGTTCGTGATCGCGCGGGTGCACCCGTCCACGGTCGGCGGGGCGGCGCTCGCGCACGTCGACGCCTACCGGCTGGGCGACGAGGCCGAGCTCGACGACATCGACATCGACGCGTTCTCCGACGGCTCGGTGACGGTGGTCGAGTGGGGCGAAGGGATCGCGGAGGCGCTCTCGGCCGACCGGCTGCGCGTCCAGCTGTCTCGGGCCAAGGGCGCGGAGGCGACCGACGAGGCTCGCCTCATCACCGTCACACCGGTCGGCGGGCGATGGGTCGGTGTGTCGCTGCGGTCCGCGCTGACAGCCGAGCCGCAGCCCACGCCTTAGGCTGATCGCGCCATGCTGCTTGCCTTCGACACCGCGACACATGCGGTCACCGTCGCCTTGCACGACGGCATGTCGGTCGTCGCCGAGTCCACGACCGTCGACCCGCTGAGGCAAGGAGAGCTGCTGGCTCCGGGGATCAGGCAGGTGCTGAGCGAGGCGGGCGTCACGGCCGCCGACCTGACGCGGATCGTGGTCGGGGTGGGCCCCGGCCCCTTCACCGGTCTGCGGGTTGGCGTCGTCACGGCCAAGACGATGGCGGCGACGCTCGGAATCCCCGTGGCCGGGGTGTGCACCCTGGACGTCATCGCCGCGGCCGTGCAGGCGCCGTCGCCCTTCACTGTCGCCACCGACGCGCGGCGTAAGGAGGTCTACTGGGCCCGGTACGGCTCTCCGACGGTGCGGCTCACCCCGCCCGCCGTCGGAAGGCCCGCCGACGTGGCGACCGAGGAGCCGGTGGCCGGGCAGGGTGCCCGGATCTACCCGGAAGCCTTCCCGCGGGCGGTCGAGCCGGAGTTCCCCTCCGCCGGCGTGTTGGCGCGGATCGCGGCGGGTGGAGACACCCAGCCGCTGGCAGCCGAGCCGCTCTATCTCCGGCGGCCGCACGTGGCGGCGCCCGGCGCCCCGAAGCGGGTGTCGTGACCATCGTCAGAGCGGCCACCCGGGAGGACCTCGATGCCGTCGTCGATCTGGAGGCGCAGCTCTTCGGCCGAGCCGCGTGGTCGCGGGGCGCAGTCGAGGCGGAGTTCGCCGGCCTCGGCGAGACCCGACACATCGTGGTGGCGGTGGAGGTCCGCCGAGTCGTCGGCTACGCGATGCTGCTCGAGGTGGCCGACGCTGCCGACGTACACCGCATCGCGGTCGACGCGGACCACCGAGGCAGCGGCATCGCACACGCTTTGCTCGGCGCGCTGCTCGACAAGGCGTCGAGCACGGGTAACCTGGCGGTGCTGCTGGAGGTGGCCGCCGACAACGCTGCCGGGTTGGCGCTGTATGCCAAGCACGGTTTCGTCGAGATCGACCGAAGGCCGCGCTACTATCCGGGCGACGTGGACGCGGTGGTCATGCACAAGCCGCTGGAGCCGACCAGGTAGTGCGTGTGCCGGCCCGGCACAATGGCCGATGTGGCCGACCTTCCGCTCGTGCTCGGGATCGAGACGTCGTGCGACGAGACCGGGGTCGGCCTGGTGCGCGGCACCACCCTGATCGCCGACGCGGTGGCGTCGAGCGTGGAGGAGCATGCGCGCTTCGGCGGTGTGGTGCCCGAGGTCGCCAGCCGTGCCCACGTCGAGGCGATGGTGCCGACGATCGAGCGCGCGTGCCGGGAGGGCGGGGTGGCGCTGTCCGACGTCGACGCGGTCGCCGTCACCTCTGGACCCGGGCTGGCCGGTGCGCTGCTGGTCGGGGTGGCGGCCGGCAAGGCGCTGGCGCTGTCGCTGGGACGGCCGCTGTACGGCGTCAACCACCTCTCCGCCCACGTGGCGGTCGACCAGCTCGAGCACGGCCCGCTCCCCGAGCCATGCGTGGCGCTGCTCGTGAGTGGCGGCCACTCCAGTCTGCTGCTCGTCGCCGACGTCACCTCCGGCGTCGAGCCGCTCGGCGCGACGATCGACGACGCGGCCGGCGAGGCGTTCGACAAGGTCGCGCGGCTGCTCGGGCTGCCCTTCCCCGGTGGGCCGCAGATCGACCGGGCGGCGAGCGGGGGTGGCGAGATCACGATCGACTTCCCACGAGGGCTCACGGGCGGCCGCGATCTGGAGCGGCATCGGTTCGACTTCTCGTTCAGCGGGCTGAAGACCGCGGTGGCGCGTTGGGTGGAGGCGCGTGAGCGCGCTGGTGAGGCGGTGCCGGTGGCCGACGTCGCGGCGTCGTTCCAGGAGGCGGTATGCGACGTACTCACCCGCAAGGCCGTGGAGGCCTGTCGCTCGAGCGGCACCGTGCACCTGGTCATCGGCGGCGGGGTGGCGGCCAACTCCCGGTTGCGGGTGCTGGCGCAGGAGCGGGCCGCCGAGCACGGGATCAGGGTGCGGGTGCCCCGGCCGTCGCTGTGCACCGACAACGGCGCCATGGTGGCCGCCTTGGGGTCTGAGCTGGTACGACGCGGTCGCACGCCGTCCGACTACGACTTCCCGGCAGACTCGTCGATGCCCGTCACCAGGGTCGTCGCCTGACCAGCGTCGTCTGCAGTCTGCGACGG
>JACCUS010000149.1 GCA_013811715.1 Nocardioidaceae bacterium | reverse complement strand
GTGTGGTAGACCGTCGCGCTGGCCGGGGTGGTGCCGTTGTAGAGGGCGAGGCTCCAGCCGGTCAGATCCGCGCCCGCTGGCCCGGCGATCTCGATGAACTCCCCGGCATCGGTGCCGGCGTTGTCGTAGTGCAGCTCGTTGACGAAGATCTCGGTGGCGACGGCACTGGTCGACGGCTCGGCGCCGGCCGGGCCGGTCGGGAGCGCGACGAGCGCGCCGACGAGAGCAGCGGGAAGCAGGGCGGCGGCCACGCGGCCGCGCCGCCGCTGGATGGTTCCAGTCACAGGGGTTCCCCTCTAAGGCGGTGGGTTGACCGTGACAACCTATGTCATAGGGCGCGCGAATGGGAGCCCGCCGGGCGAACCGTTGGTGAACAGGCTGACCGCTACGCTTGTCGCATGGCGACCGCCTCCACCGAGATCGACGTGGGCGGCCGGAGCGTGCGGGTCTCGAACCCGGACCGAGTGGTCTATCCGGCGACAGGATCGACGCCGGAGGCGACCAAGCTCGACGTCGTCAGCTACTACGCAAGCGTGGGCGAGGGCATCACCAGGGCGCTGTTGCACCGGCCCACCACGCTGGAGCGGTGGCCGAAGGGCGTCTACGAAGGCGTCAAGCAGGCGACCAGGACCGACCCCCACGGCGACGCGTTCTACCAGAAGCGGATCCCGAAAGGGGCGCCGCCGTACGTCGAGACCGCCCGGATCGCGTTCCCGTCGGGACGGTTCGCCGACGAGGTGTGCCCGACCGAGCCCGCCGTGCCGGCGTGGGCGGCCCAGATCGGCACGATCACCTTCCACCCGTGGCCGGTACGCCGAGACGACGTCGACCACCCCGACGAGCTGCGGATCGACCTCGACCCGCAAGCCGGCACCGACTTCGCCGACGCAGTGCGGGTGGCCGGCGAGGCGAGGCGGCTGCTCGACGAGCTCGGCTACCGCGGCTTCCCCAAGACGTCGGGGAACCGCGGCGTGCACATCTACGTGCGGATCGAGCCGCGCTGGACCTTCACCGACGTGCGCCATGCCGCGATCGCCTTCGGACGTGAGCTGGAGCGGCGTCTGCCCGGAGAGGTCACCACCAAGTGGTGGAAGGAGGAGCGCGGCGAGGCCATATTCGTCGACTACAACCAGAACGCCCGCGACCGCACGATCGCCAGCGCCTACAGCCTCCGGCCGCTCCCGGGCGCGCCGGTCTCGACGCCGGTGACGTGGGAGGAGCTCCCCGACGTCGACCCGCGCGCGTTCAACCTGCGCTCTGTCCCCGACCGGGTGGCCAGGCTCGGCGACCTGCATGCGGAGATCGACGACGTGGCGCACTCGCTGGAGCCGCTGCTTGCCATGTACGAGCGAGACCAGCAGCAGGGCGAGACCGACATGCCGTACCCGCCCGACTACCCGAAGATGCCCGGTGAGCCGATGCGCGTGCAGCCGAGCCGGGCCCGCAAGCCAGCCACGTCGTGAGCCGGCTGTCTCCGGTCACATGCCGGTGACGCCTTCGCCGGTTCCAGACTCGGCGTCGAGTGGTTCGTGCTCGACGAGGTGCAGGATCGGTACGCCGAGGCGGCGGCGGGCCTTCGACGTCCAGTCGACGTGGAGGAACTCCCGAATGACGTGTGGCCGGGTCATCACGATGACCTCGGCTGCGCCCTGCTCGCTGGCGACCCGGTCGAGCGCGTCGATCGGGTCTTCGGAGCTGAACTCGCCGGTGACCCGGTGACCGAGCTCTCGGAGCGCCAACATGCTCACGCCCACATCTGTCTCCGCGAGTGCGTCGATCTGCTGTTGGGCCTTCTCGGCGTCCATGTCGTCGGCGACGACCGGGGGGGCGGCGAGCACCTCACTCGCGGCCAGCGCGCCGAGCGCGGTCTCGACCCGGGCGGCGGCGTTCTCGCAGGGGATGAGCACGTGGTAACGCCGCTCTTCTTCGATTCCGTCGTGCAGCGAGACGACTTCCGCAGCGTCACCTGGGCTCATCGCCTGCTCTGCGAGGACGATCACGTGGTACATGGCCGGCTCCTTCTGAGGTTGTGCTACCCCCATCATGCTCCTACCCGGCAACAACCCCCAAGCAGCAACTCGATCAGACCAAGATGTCGTCCAGGTCGTAGTTCACCGGTTCCTCGAGCTGGGCGTAGGTGCACGACTCCGGCGTGCGGTCGGGACGCCAGCGCTTGAACTGGGTGGTGTGGCGAAAACGGGTTCCCTCCATGTGGTCGTAGCCGACCTCTGCGACCAACGCCGGGTCGAGGGGCACCCACGACAGGTTCTTGCCCGCGTTCCAGCGCGACTGCGCCCCGGGCATCCGGTCGCCACCGGCCTCGGCGATCGCCCACTCCGCCCACGGATGGTCGGCCGGCTCGACGACCAGCGGCTGCAGCTCGCGAACGAGCTCGGCGCGTCGATCGGCCGGGAAGGCGGCCGAGACACCGACGTGCTGCAGCCGGCCGTTGTCGTCGTACAGGCCGAGCAGCAGCGAACCCAGCAACGGGTGCTGTTCGGTCGACTTCTTGTGCAGCCGGAAGCCGGCCAGCACGACGTCGGCGGTGCGGACGTGCTTGACCTTGATCATCGCGCGGGCGCCGGGCTGGTACGTCGAAGCGCACGGCTTGGCGACGATGCCGTCGAGCCCCGCGCCTTCGAAGACCGCGAACCACTCCTCGGCGGTGGAGAGCTGGTCGCTGGCCGGGGTGACGTGGATCGGGTCCGTCGCCCCGGCGAGCGCCTGCTCGAGACGAGGCCGACGCTCGCCGAGCGGTGTGCCGAGCAGGGCCTCGTCGTCGATCGCCAACAGATCGAACGCCACCAACGACGCGGGCGTCTCGACGGCAAGCTTGCGAACGCGCGAATCGGCCGGGTGGATGCGCTCGAGCAGCCGCTCGAACTGCAGCCGACCGTCGATCGGCACGACGATCTCGCCGTCGATGACGCAGCGGTCGGGCAGCGACGCCTTCGCGGCCTCGACGACCTCGGGGAAGTAGCGGGTCAGGGGTCGTTCGTTCCGGCTGCCGAGCTCGACCTCGTCGCCGTCCCGGAAGACGATGCACCTGAAGCCGTCCCACTTCGGCTCGTACAGCAGGCCGCCCTCGAACGCCTCAGGAGACGGCACCGTCTTGGCGACCTTGGCCAGCATCGGCGACAGCGGTGGCATCACGGGCAAGTCCATGCCCTGACGATAGGGGATCGGCGCCTGAGTCAGCCGCGGGTGTAACGGAAGAACAGGTCGCCGTCAGCTTCCAGGACGTGCCGCAACCGCATCCGTGGGGCGGGTTCGATCGACGGCCCGTGGGCCATCCGCATCCGGTCACCGGCGATCAACAACGGGGTCACCGTCAGGCAGAGGTCGTCGACCTGGCCGGACGCGACGACGTCGCGCATCAGCGTCGGGCCGCCCTCGCACAGCATCCGCCGGTGGCCCATGGCGACCAACGCCTCCCGCGCGGCGGCGAAGTCCACGTCGCGCTCACCCGCAACGACGACCCGTGCCACTGCAGCGATGTCCTTGCGTACGTCGCTGGGTGCGGACTCGGTGGTGATCACGATCGTCGGCGCCTCGCCGCCTCTCACCAGAATCGGGTCCAGACGAAGGGATCGGGACACGACGGCGATGGCGGGCACTGGGGCGAGTCCTCGGGACGTGCGGGTCGTCGCACGCGCTTCGCTCGGAGTGACGGGGTGGTAGCCCTCGACCCGGGCGGTGTTTGCGCCGGCGATGATGACGTCGCACAACGACCGGAGCAGGGCGAAGAGGCGTTGGTCCGCAGGGCTGGAGATCGTGCCGGCCCTGTGGTCGGTGCCTTGGGCGGCTCCGTCCAGGGTGCTCACGAAGTTCGTGCGCAACCATGGCCGTTCGCTCGGGTAGGCGTAGAGCTCGGCCAGGTCGTCGTCGCTCAGCTCGCTGGGCGTGGTGGGGTACAAGGACTGCACGGCTCGATCCTGCCATCCCGGTTGCCTCGGTGCCGGCTCAGACAGGGATCGGGACGAGCCGCAGGGCGGCCACGGAGTAGCGAGCCAGGACCAGCCGACCGAGCTCGTCGTGAGCGCCGAGTGGCCCGGAGACCGCCACGGCGCCGGCTTCGGCGGCCAGCTCCGCGGCGCCGTCGTACCAGGGTCCGGGTGTGATGAAGAGCGAACCGACGGCGATGTGCCGACGGCCCTGCCGCCGCCAGTCGCGCACCGCCTCTCCGGTCGACGGCGGAGCGGTCGAGGCGAACGCGACGCTGGTGGGCAGGTGGTGCCGGCTCCCCCACAGCCGGGCCAGCCGCGCGGCGGACGTGTTGGCCCTGGCCCCGGTCGAACTCGGGCCCGCGAGGACGAGCGCGTCGAGCTCGCGGACCCGAGCTGCGCGCAGTGCATCACGCAGCCGCGCGTCCAAGACGGGCAGCAGGGCCGAATCGATGCCGACCGGGTCGGCAACCCGTACCGCCACCCCAGGACGACCGGCCGCCGACTGTTCGGCGGCCGCGAGGACGTCGGCGCCGGCCTGGTCGGCCGGTGCCACGGTGAGCGGCACTGCGACGATCTCGGTATGGCCCCTCGCCGCGAGCCGGTCGACGACCTGGCCGAGGCTGGGCTGGGCTGGTCCAGGGTGCAGCCGGTCCGGCTGTGCTGGACCGACGAATGCCGGCTCGACTCGCAGGGCGGGCCGCAGTCGACGGAGCGCCGCCACGGTCTCGCGCACGATCCGGGCGCCGCGCTCATCCCGGCATTGCGGCGCGAGGGCGATCAAGGCGGGTGCGCTCACCGGGCGGCCTCGCCGGAGCAGGCCGGGCCACCGACGGTCGGGCGGTTCACGCTGGGTGGGTGGGTCATGGCGCTTCCTGGTTGAGAGGAGGCGCGCGGTCGAGGCTGCCGACGCTCGGGGAGGGGAGTTGTCGTCCGGCTGCGGCGAACGCGCGCCCGACGGAACATCTGGCGGGCGGCTACGCCGGCATCGCCGGCATACACATCACCGGCATGCACATCGCGCTGTCGACCATGCCTAGGCCGGGGCGGCGCGCTGCCGCCAGGCCGAGCCTGCGGACAGTCGGTGTCATGTCGAGCATCTTGACCGGAGAGTCGCTCGGCAGACAACCTGCCGTCTCATGATACAAGACAACGTCTCACTATGTGATACGACTCGGGCAAACCCGCGGCCGGAGTAGCTCTACCCCGGCTTACAAACTCAAGCCGGGGTACAGGGGGTACGTCTCGAGCATCTCGCCTGCTGCGGCCTTGGCCTTGTCGGCGACGCCGTCGGCGAGGGTGTACTTGGCCTTCGACGCCCGGCCGTCCTTGGTGGTGCCCGCTTCGGTGCTGGTCAGCACGTCGACAACGAGCTCCGCCACCCGATCGAACTCGGCCGCGCCGAAGCCGCGGGTGGTCAACGCGGGTGTGCCGAGCCTGATGCCGCTGGTGTACCACGCCCCATTCGGGTCGGCCGGCACCGAGTTCCGGTTTGTCACGATCCCCGCGTCGAGCAATGCGGACTCCGCCTGACGGCCGGTGACGCCGAAGCTCGACACGTCCAACAGCACGATGTGGTTGTCGGTGCCGCCCGTCACCAGCGACGCCCCGCGCCGTAGGAGGCCGTCGGCGAGGGTCTTGGCGTTGGCCGCGACGTGCTGCGCGTACGTCGCGAACTCGGGCTGCCGCGCCTCCGCGAGCGCCACCGCCTTGGCGGCCATGACGTGCGACAGCGGCCCGCCGAGCACCATGGGGCAACCCTTGTCGACCGCGTCGGCGTACTCGGATGAGGCCAGCACCATCCCGCCACGAGGGCCCCGCAGCGACTTGTGCGTAGTGGTCGTGACGACCTGCGCGTGCGGCACTGGGTCCTCGTCGCCGGTCATCACCTTCCCGGCCACCAGGCCGGCGAAGTGGGCCATGTCGACCAGCAACGTGGCGCCCACCTCGTCGGCGATCTCGCGCATCTTGGCGAAGTTGATCCGTCGCGGGTATGCGGAGTAGCCGGCGATCAGCACCAGCGGCCGGAACTCGCGGGCGGCAGCTGCGACCTGGTCGTAGTCGAGCAGCCCGGTCTCGGGGTCGGTGCCGTAGCTGCGCTGATGGAACATCTTGCCGGAGATGTTCGGTCGGAACCCGTGGGTGAGGTGGCCGCCGGCGTCCAAGGACATGCCGAGCATCCGCTGGTCGCCGAACTCGGCGCGCAGCCTCTCCCAGTCCGGTTCGGACAGGTCGTTGACCCCGTTGGCGCC
>JACCUS010000141.1 GCA_013811715.1 Nocardioidaceae bacterium | reverse complement strand
CGCGCCAAGCTCGACGGCGGCAGATCAGCGAAACCGGCAGACTCGACTTCCTCGACGAGACCCGCGAGGTGCGGGAGTCCGACTGGCAGGTCGCGCCGGCGCCTGTCGCGCTGCAGGACCGCCGGGTCGAGATCACTGGTCCCACCGATGCCAAGATGGCCGTCAACGCCCTCAACTCCGGCGCCCGCGTCTGGCTCGCCGACCTCGAGGACGCCAACACCCCGCACTGGCGCAACGTGGTCGAAGGCCAGGTGTCGCTGTACGACGCGCACCGCCGCCAGCTGGGGTTCACCTCCGCCGACGGCAAAAAGTACCGGCTGAACGACGGCGACCTCGCCGTGCCGGTGGTGCGCCCCCGCGGCTGGCACTTCGACGACAAGCACGTGCTCGTCGACGGCAAACCGGTGGTTGCGGCCCTGCTCGACTTCGGGCTGCACTTCTTCCACAACGCGGCCGAGCTGCTCGAGCGCGGGCTGGGGCCGTACTACTACCTGCCCAAGCTGGAGAGCCATCTCGAGGCCCGGCTGTGGAACGACGTGTTCACCCACGCGCAGGACCTGCTCGGCGTGCCCTACGGCAGCGTCCGCGCCACCGTGCTGATCGAGACGATCACCGCCGCGTTCGAGATGGACGAGATCCTCTTCGAGCTGCAAGAGCACGCCTCCGGCCTCAACGCCGGCCGCTGGGACTACCTGTTCAGCGTGATCAAGAACTTCCGCGACACCGGCGGCTCGTTCGTGCTGCCCGACCGCGGCGCCGTCACGATGACCGCACCGTTCATGCGCGCGTACAGCGAGTTGCTGGTCGCGACCTGCCACCGCCGCGGCGCGTTCGCGATGGGTGGCATGGCGGCGTTCATCCCGAGCCGACGCGACCCCGAGGTCAACGCGACCGCGTTGGAGAAGGTGCGTGCTGACAAGGAGCGCGAGGCCGGCGACGGGTACGACGGCTCCTGGGTGGCGCACCCCGACCTGGTGCCGGTCTGCCTGGAGGTCTTCGACTCGGTGCTCGGCGGCCGGCCGAACCAGCTCGACCGGCAGCGCCCCGACGTCTCGGTGACGGCGGTCGACCTGCTCGACATCGCCTCGACGCCGGGCGCCGTCACCGAGAAGGGCGTCCGGAGCAACGTGTCGGTGGCCATTCGCTACATGGCCTCCTGGCTCGCCGGCACCGGCGCCGCCGCGATCGACAACCTGATGGAGGACGCCGCCACCGCCGAGATATCGCGCAGCCAGCTGTGGCAGTGGACCCACCAGCCGACCCGCACCGACGACGGCGCCGAGGTCACCACCGACTGGGTCCGGAGCATCGTCGAGGACGTGTACTCCGACCTGCGCGGGTCGGTCGCCGACGACCCGGTCGCCGCTGAGCATCTCGACCACGCCCGCAGCCTGTTCGAGCGAGTCGCCCTCGATGACGAGTTCGTCGACTTCTTGACGCTGCCCGCCTACCACGAGTACGTCTAGCTAGCGGCGCGCCAGCCCATGGCCTCGTCCGACGTACCTGCGCCTCGGCTGACCCCGGTCGACGTGCAGGCCATCGATGACCTGGTGGCTCCGGCTGACGAGCGGATGGAGCGGCTCTATCCCGGCGACGACGGGAGGCGTCAGCCGATCCACACCGTCTACGTGCCGGCGCACGAGGTCACCGCGGACCTGGCGCATCGGTGGGGCGACGCGGCCAAGGCCTCGCTGGACGCGCATGCCCCGTCGCCGATGGAGATGGCGAAGGCGTTGGAAGTCCCGGCCGCCGAGGTGGTCGCGGTGTGGCCGCTCCTGCTGGCAAAGCTCGAGCGGGAGCCGATCGAGGACCTGCGCATCGACCTCGAGGACGGCTACGGGGACCGAGGCGACGCCACCGAGGACGCCGACGCGGTCGCCGCCGCCCGTGCACTCGGCACGGCGCACGCGCTGGGGCTCGCGCCGCCGTACTGCGGCATCCGCTTCAAGTCGCTCGAGGCCGCGACCCGCAGACGCGGACTGCGCACCCTCGATCTGGTGCTCGGAGCGTTGCTGGCGCAGGGGCCGCTGCCCTACGGCTGGACGGTCACGCTGCCGAAGGTCACATCGGTCGAGCAGGTCGAGGCGATGGTGGAGGCCTGCGCGCGGTTGGAGGCGGCGTACGGGCTGGCCGACCACCGGCTGACCTTCGAGGTCCAGGTCGAGGCGCCGCAGGCGGTGCTGGGCTCCGACGGGGTGGCGACGGTCTCCCGGCTGATCCACGCATCGGACGATCGCTGCACTGCCTTGCACTTCGGCACGTACGACTACACGGCGGCTCTCGGCATCCCGGCCGGCCATCAGGCGATGGATCATCCGGCAGCCGACCACGCCAAGGCGGTGATGGCGCTCGCGGCCGCCGGCACCGGAGTGTGGTTGTCGGATGGCTCGAGCAACGTGCTGCCGGTGGGGGAGCGTTCTGATGTCCACCAGGCCTGGGCGACGCATGCACGGCTGGTGCGACGCTCGCTCGAGCGCGGCATCTACCAGGGTTGGGACCTGCATCCCGCGCAGCTGCCCAGCCGGTACCTCGCGACCTACCTCTTCTTGCGGGCCGGCCTCGACGAGGTGGGAGCGCGACTGCGACGCTACGCGGGCGGGGGTGGTGGCGCCGTGCTCGACGAGCCGGCGACGGCCCAGGCGCTCGCGGCCGGGCTGGTGCGAGGAGTGCACTGCGGGGCGGTCACGGTTGCGGAGGCCGAGAGCGTGACCGGCTCCGACATCGACCAGCTCAAGGCCTGGGCCATGCGAAGGGTCGGCTGACGTGGACGTCGACGTGGTGTTCCGCGCGCAATACGCGACCGCCGACGGGGTGGCTGCTGGCGACGTTGCTGTCCGCGGCGGCCGCATCGTGGCAATCGCTCCAGATGACGCCGGGTACGGCGCGGCGCGGGTCGTCCGGCTGGCCGACGACGAGGTCCTCCTCCCCGGCCTCGTCGACACCCACGTGCACGTCAACGAGCCCGGCCGCACCGAGTGGGAGGGCTTCGCGTCCGCGACCAAGGCGGCGGCCGCGGGCGGGGTGACCACGGTCGTCGACATGCCGCTCAACTCGATCCCGCCGACGATCGACCTGGCCGCTCTCGGCGCGAAGCGGGCCGCAGCTGCCGGGCAGCTGCACGTCGATGTGGGCTTCTGGGGTGGGGCGGTGCCGTCCAGTCTCGGTCACCTTCGGGGGTTGCATGATGCGGGCGTGTTCGGGTTCAAGTGCTTTTTGCTGCACAGCGGGGTCGACGAGTTCCCTCCGCTGGAGCCGTCGGAGGTCGACGCCGCGATGCGAGAGGTCGCGGCGTTCGACGGCCTGCTGATCGTGCACGCCGAAGACGCCCGTCGGATAGCCGAAGCGCCCCGCTGTCACGGAGCCCGGTATGCCGACTTCCTGGCGTCCCGTCCGCACGGGGCTGAGGTCGACGCGATCGCCGGTCTGCTCGAGCTCGCGGCCAAGCACGGCACGCGGCTGCACATCTTGCACGTGTCCAGCGCAGACGCCGTATCGATGCTGGGCGAGGCGAGGTCGCGGAGAGTACGCGTGACCGCGGAGACCTGCCCGCACTACCTGACACTGACGGCTGAGGAGGTGGCCGACGGGCAGACAGAGTTCAAGTGCTGCCCGCCGATCCGTGACGACGCGAACCGTGAGCGGCTGTGGCAGGCTCTCGGCGAAGGCCGTCTGCAGGCGGTGGTGTCGGACCACTCTCCGTCGAGTCCGGAACTGAAGTGCCTCGACACAGGGGACTTCGGCAAGGCGTGGGGCGGGATCTCCTCACTGCAGCTGGGGTTCGCGCTCGTGTGGAGCGAGGCCCGCAGGCGAGGTCACCACGTGCACGACGTCGCACGCTGGATGGCCGCGAGCCCCGCGCTCATCGCCGGCGTCGAGCACAAGGGGAAGATCGCTGCCGGCTTCGACGCCGACTTCGCGGTGGTCGCGCCCGACGCGACCTTCACCGTCGACCCGACGCGGCTGCACCACCGGCACCCGGTGACGCCGTACGCCGGCCGCCAGCTGCACGGCGTCGTCCGCCAGACCTGGCTGCGGGGCCACCAGATCGCGGCGATGGGTGACATGATCACCGGTGCGAGCGGTCAGCTGCTGAGCCGAGGAGGACGCCCCAATGCCTGATGTCCCCGAGCGGCCCGCCTTCATGGCTCTGCCCGACTTGGCGTCGCGGCTGCTGGCCGGGAGCGTGGTCGCCGCCAACGACGAGCTGTTCGCGCAGCGTGAGAACCTGATCAGGCCCGAGCCGCCTGTCTTCGTCGCGCACGAGTTCGGCCACAAGGGCAAGGTGTACGACGGCTGGGAGACCCGCCGCCGCCGCGAGCCGGGCCACGACTGGACGATCGTCCGGCTCGGCGTGCCCGGCGTCGTACACGGGGTCGTCGTCGACACCGCCTGGTTCACCGGCAACTACCCGCCACACATCTCCGTCGAGGCTGCCCTGGTCGAGGGCTACCCGTCGGCCGACGAGCTGGAGTTGGCGGACTGGGTGGACCTCGTAGCGAAGTCACCGGCCAGAGGCGACACCGCCAATGCGTACGACGTCCACGACGAGCGGATCTGGACCCACGTGCGGCTGTCGATCTACCCCGACGGCGGTGTGGCGCGACTCCGGGTGCACGGGGAGCCGGCGCCGGACCCGCGCTTCCTGACCGGAACGGTCGACCTGGCGGCGTTGGAGAACGGCGGCCGGCTGGTCGACTGCTCGGACGCGTTCTACACGTCGCCGCAGAACCTCATCATGCCGGGCCGGGCGCTGTCGATGGGCGAGGGCTGGGAGAACGCCCGGCGACGCGACGACGGCAACGACTTCGCGGTGTTCCGCCTCGCCGACGAGGGGGTCGTGCGGCACGTCGAGATCGACACCTCGTACTTCGTCGGAAACGCGCCGGGCTGGGTGCGACTCAGCGCCTGCCACGCTTCCGGCCAAGTCCCTGAGACCGTCGGTGCCGCCGAGCCGTTGGGCGGCGCCGACTGGTGGGACCTGGTGGCGAAGACCCGGTCACAGCCCGACACGCGGCACCGTTTCGTGGTCGACGACTCCCGGCCCGTGACGCACGTCCGGCTCGACGTCTACCCCGACGGCGGACTCGCCCGCCTTCGGGTCTGGGGCGACCTCACCCCAGCCGCGCTCGGCGCCCTGGCGACCCCCACCC
>JACCUS010000126.1 GCA_013811715.1 Nocardioidaceae bacterium | reverse complement strand
AACATCAAGAACGCACGCGTCCATGCTCTCGTCCGGGAGGCCGCCCGCCGCAGCGGCAAGTCTCAGACGAGTGTCGTCGAGGAGGCGCTCGCCAGGTTCCTGGACGCGATGGAGCGACCGTCGAGCTGCGACGACCGGCTCACGAAGGCGTTGGACATCGCCGCCGACTTCGACCGCCGGCTGTCCGCAGCGGAGCGCACCCGCATGTCGACCGTTGGCTTGTACGACGACCGCGGCCTGCCTGCATGATCGTCGACACCTCCGCCGTCATCGCCATCTTGACGGGCGAGCTCGAGCATGAGGCCTTCGCGCGCGCGATCGTCGAGTCACCGGTCGCCGGGATGGCCGCGGCCACCTTCCTCGAGACCGCCCTGGTCGTCGACGGGTTGGGCGATCCCGTGAAGTCGCGGCGTCTCGACGAGCTCATCCGAGCTCTCGGCATCGAGATCGTGGACACCACCGCCGAACACGCGCGCATCGCTCGCGCGGCGTACCACGACTTCGGCAAAGGCAGCGGCCATCCGGCGAAGCTCAACTACGGCGACTGTTTCGCCTACGCGTTGGCGGCCGCCACGGGCGAGCCGCTGCTCTTCAAGGGCGACGACTTCGTGCACACCGACCTCCAGCCGGCGCTGGGCTGACGTTGCCCCAGCTGGGACGGCGGCTGAACGAGGGACCGGTCGCCTCTGGAGCAAAGTCTGTATGACGACGTATCCTGATCGTATGACGATGCTGAGCTTCCGGGTGGATGACACCGCGGCGAATGAGGCGCAGTCCTGGGCGGATCGACTCGGGGTTCAGAGGTCGGAGCTGTTGCGCGACGCCCTGCGCCGACACCTCCTCCGGCTGGCCAGCGAGGTCGATGCCGAGACCTGGGAGCGGGAGCCCCTGACAGCGGACGAGACGTCGCTCGCGGAGATTGCCGACTGGGGGCCTGCAGACGATTGGGCGGACTGGGCCGATGCGACGCGGTGACGTGTGGTTCGCTGCCACACCGGGCGGCGACCGGCCGGTGCTCGTCCTGACACGTGATCCGGTCGCAGATCGGATCGGCGCCGTTGTGGTGGCGGCGCTGACCCGGACCGTAAGGGGTCTGGTGTCAGAGCTGGAGCTGACCCCTGACGAGGACGGCGTCCCCACCCACTGCGTCGTGAACTTCGACAACGTGCACACCCTGCCGAAGTCGGCCTTCAGGCGCCAGGTGACCACCCTCGCGCCGCCTCGGATGGCGCGCGTCTGCCGAACCATCGCTGAGGCAACCGGCTGCTGATCGGTCAACCACACGGTCGCAACGTGCTCAGCGACACGATCGCAACCTAGCCGGTGCCCGGGGATCGTCCAAGCCCCTCCTCTCGCAGGTCGACGGCGCAGCGGAACCCGATGCACGACGAGCGCGCCAGTCCGCCGCCGGCGAGCAGCAGCCGCAGCGACCACTCCGGCTCGTGCGGTCCGCCGTCGACGTACCACTCCGAGCCCCTCGCCTGCCACCGCGCGCCGCCCTTGAGGACGGCCCAGCGCGTGCGGCCGTCCCGGTGCTCGCTCTCGGTCCACGACCACACGAGCGGCTCGGCCCGGCGCCAGCCGTCCGACCCGGCCGCGACCTGCCACTCGTCCTCGGTCGGAAGCCTGGCGCCGCGCCAGCCCGCGTAGGCGCGGCTGTCGTCGAGGTCGACGAAGGCGACCGGGTGGTCCTCGGTTCCTGATGGCGGCCGGCCGTCGGCCCAATGCTCGAGGAAGCGGTTGGCGACCGGCGGCCGGTAGCCGGTCGCGGCCAAGAAGGCGGCGAAGTCGGCGTTGGTCACCTCCGCGGCGTCCACGGCCACCGGGGTCAGGTCCACGGCTCTCGACCCGGTGCGGATCCCGTGCAGCCGCGGCGGCAGCGGCATCCAGTCGCCGACGTACGACGTCTCCTCGTACATGCCGGTCTCCCGCTGCCGGCACACATACGTCAGCTCGCGCCGCCCGGCCGGCACGCGGACCGCGTCGGGAGGCGCATCGCCATACGCCGGCTCGACCCGCACGCGGCGGACGGACCGTCGGGGGAACTCGCGGCTCGGCGCCGCCGGTTGCACTCGTGCCTCGTCTCGCGTC
>JACCUS010000118.1 GCA_013811715.1 Nocardioidaceae bacterium | reverse complement strand
GGCCTTCGCCGGCGGCATGTACGCCTTCCCCGGCGGAACCGTCGACCGGCGCGATGCCGACCACGCCACGGCGTGGGCCGGTCCGTCGGCTGCCGACTGGGCGGCGCGACTGAGCTGTTCGGAGTCCGAGGCGCGGGCGCTGGTGTGCGCCGCGGTTCGGGAGACGTTCGAGGAGTCCGGCGTGCTGCTTGCCGGCGCGACCGCCGCCAGCGTCGTCGACGACACCACCGGGGAGGGCTGGGAGCGGGACCGGGCTGCCCTGGTCGACAAGAGCCTGGCCTTCGCGGACCTGCTCGACCAGCGCGGGCTCGTGCTGCGCACCGACCTGTTGGCCGCCTGGGCGCACTGGATCACCCCGGAGTTCGAGCCGCGCCGTTACGACACCCGCTTCTTCGTGGCCGCGATGCCGCCGGGACAGCGCACCCGGGACGTGTCCGGCGAGGCCGACGCCGAGACCTGGATGCGCCCCCAAGACGCGTTGGCCGGCGTCGACGGCGGCACGATGGCGATGCTGCCCCCGACGTACATCACGATCGCCGAGATGGGTCGGTTCGACACCGCTGCCGATGCGATCGCCGCGGCGGATGGGCGGGCCGTCACGACCGTGGTTCCCGGTGTCGAGATCATCGACGGCGAGGGCTTCCTGACGGTCTCCGACGAGCTGCCGCCGTGACCACCGAGGCGCCGACGACCTGGGACGGAGGCGAGTTCGGTGCGCGGGCCACGTGCGTGCTCGCGCCCAACGCCTCGCCCCTGACGCTGGACGGCACCAACACCTGGGTCTTGCGCGAGCCCGGCGGCAGCCGGTCGGTCGTCATCGACCCGGGCCCGCTCGACACCGGACACCTGACCCGGGTAGCCCAGGTTGCCGGCCGGGTCGGCGCCGTCCTGCTCACCCACCGCCACGCCGACCACAGCGCGGGCGCTCGGTCGTTCGCCGAGCAGGTGAGCTGCCGGGTGCGGGCGCTCGACCCGGCGTTCGTGTACGGCGACGAGGGTCTGCGCGACGGCGACGTGGTCGAGTCAGACGGGCTGGAGATCCGCGTCGTCGCAACGCCGGGCCACACCAGCGACTCGCTCAGCTTCGTGCTTCCGGCGGAGCGCGCGGTGCTCACCGGCGACACCGTGCTGGGTCGCGGCACCTCCGTGGTCGCTCATCCCGACGGGGCGCTCGGGGCCTATCTGGGTTCGCTTCGTCGGCTGCGCGACCTGGCCGCGGAACGCGAGATCGACGTGATATGGCCCGGTCATGGGCCGGTGCTCGACCACTACTTGCGCCACCGCGCCGAGCGGCTCGAACGGGTGCGGGAGGCGGTGGCGGCCGGCGCGGTTGAACCGGCCGACGTCGTACGTCTGGTCTACGCCGACGTGGACGAGAGGCTGTGGCCGGCGGCCGAGCTCAGTGTGCGTGCCCAGCTCGACTACCTCCGCCGCTAAGACCCGCTGACCTCCGGCCGACTTGTCAGAACGTGCCGGGGCTATGACCCGTCCACGTTCTGACAACTCCGAGGGGAAGGTCAGCGGGAGCGGCGCTGCAGCCGATCGACGTCCATCAGTACGACGGATCGCGCCTCCAGACGCAACCAGCCGCGGGAGGCGAAGTCCGCCAGCGCCTTGTTGACCGTCTCGCGCGACGCCCCCACCAGCTGGGCAAGCTCCTCCTGGGTCAGGTCGTGGTGGACGTGCACGCCATCGTCGGCCACCCGGCCGAACCGCGACGACAGGTCGAGCAGAGCCTTCGCCACGCGGCCGGGAACGTCGGAGAAGACGAGGTCGGCGACCACGTCGTTGGCCTTGCGCAACCGCTGCGCGAGCTGTGTCAACAAGCCGCGGGCGACTTCGGGCCGTCCGCTGAGCCAGCCGCCGAGCTCGTCGTGGCTGAGGCTCTGCATCGTGCAGTCGGTCACCGCCGTCACGGTCGCCGACCGCGGCCCGGGGTCGAACAGCGACAGCTCCCCGAACATCTGACCCGGCCCGAGGATCGCCAGCAGGTTCTCGCGCCCGTCGGCGGAGGTGCGGCCGAGCTTGACCTTCCCGTCGGTGACGACGTAGAGCCGGTCGCCCTCGTCTCCCTCATGGAACAAGATGTCGCCTCGACCCACCCGGTTCTCCACCATCGAGGCGCTCAGCGCCTCCGCGGCCTCGTCGTCGAGACCGCTGAAGAGCGGCGCTTGCTTGAGCACGTCGGTGTTCAACGGTTCCTCCTCGTCGGCGCCCGCCGAGTCGTGCGGCGGTGTGCGTCACAGTCTGGCCCATCTGGCGGCGCGATGCCACGGCACAGCCGGCCGGTCGGTCGGCGTCGATCGGACCGTCGCGCCGACGCCGTACGCTTGTGCCATGCCCGCTGTCGTCGCTCCAGCCGGTGCGGAGAGTCGTACGGCGCTGGTGCGACGCGCGCGCCGCATCAACCGCATCTTGGCCCAGACCTATCCCGACGCGCGATGCGAGCTCGACTTCGCCTCTCCCTGGCAACTGCTCGTCGTCACTGTGCTGTCGGCGCAGACCACCGACAGGCGGGTCAACCAGGTGAGCCCGGCCCTGTTCGCCCGCTACCCCGGGCCGGCGGAGCTGGCATCCGCCAGTCGTGCCGACGTCGAGCAGGTCATCGCGGCGACCGGGTTCTTCCGCGCTAAGACCGACTCGATCATGAACATAGCCGCGGCGGTCCTCGACCGGTTCGGCGGTGAGGTCCCGGGCAGGCTCGACGACCTCGTCTCGCTCCCAGGGGTTGGCCGCAAGACGGCCAACGTCGTGCTCGGCAACGCCTTCGACGTCCCAGGAATCACCGTCGACACCCACTTCGCCCGACTTGCGCGGCGCTTCGGCTGGACGGCAGCCACCAACCCGGTGAAGGTCGAGCATGCCGTAGGCGCATTGTTCCGTAGACGCGACTGGACGCTGCTCAGCCATCACCTCATCTGGCACGGCCGCCGCTGCTGCCATGCCCGTAAGCCCGCCTGCGGCGCCTGCCCGTTGGCTCGCCTGTGTCCTTCCTACGGCGAGGGTCCCACTGACCCGGTCGCGGCCGCCAAACTGCTACGCACCGGGGGCCGGGCATGACCGGTCGAGCGCGTCGCGCTGTCGTCGTGATGTGGGCGCTCCTCGCCGGAGCAGGCTGCGCGGGCGCCGACCAGCGAGCGGGGCCGACGTACACGTTCGACCCCCGGCAGGCGCCGGTCGACATCGACACGGCCGAACTGCGCAAGCAGAAGGCAGCCGCCGGCATCGAGGGCTGTCCTGTCACCGACCTCCACGCGGCTGCCCGGCCGTGGGGGCTCCCAGCCGTGAGACTGCCCTGCCTCGGAGGCGGGCGGGACGTCAACCTCGCCGGGCTCGGCGGCACTCCGATGGTGATCAACTTCTGGGCCCAGACGTGCGGGCCCTGCCGCACCGAGGCGCCACTGTTCCAGCAGCTGCACCAGGCCGCCGGGGACAGGCTCGCCGTGATCGGCGTCAACTGGCAGGACCCGCGGCCGGGCTACGCCCTGGCGTTCGCCGACGAGCTGGGGCTGACCTACCCGCAGATCGCCGACCCCGAGGCTGTCACTCGCGCGCCCATGCGCATCTCCGCGCTGCCGGTCACCGTCTTCGTCGACTCGGCCGGCAAGGTCACCCACACCGAGTACGGTGCAGTCGAGTCCACCGCTGACCTCGCGGCGCTCGTCGACGACCACCTCGGCCTCGACCTCCCCGACGCGCTGGAAGTCGAGGTGGCTCGGTGACGTCCGACACCTCGGCGAGCGCCGACGCAACGCCTATGCTTCCTCGCTGGCTGCGGTCGGTGGCCGAGCTGGATCGGGACCCCACGACGCCCGGGCTGGACAAACTCGCACCACCTGCCGGCAGCGAGCCGCGGCGGGCGTCGGTGCTGGTCTTGTTCGGCGACGGCGCCGACGGCCCGCATGTCCTGTTGCTTGAGCGGGCCCACGACCTGCGCTCTCACGCCGGCCAGGTGGCCTTCCCCGGGGGAGCGCAGGATCTCGATGACGCCGACGAGGTGGCTGCCGCGTTACGCGAGGCGGAAGAGGAGACCGGAGTCGACCCGCGAGGCATCGCCATCATCGGCACCTTGCCGCCCATCTGGTTACCACCGAGCAACTTCGCCGTCACTGCTGTGGTCGGGTGGTGGCACACCCCCGTCGCCGTACACGCAGTGGACCCTGCGGAGACCGCGTCGGTGCACAAGGTCACCCTCGGGGAGCTGCTCGACCCGGCGAACCGGGTCCGGGTGCGACATCCGTCCGGCTACGTCGGGCCTGCCTTCTGCGTCC
>JACCUS010000082.1 GCA_013811715.1 Nocardioidaceae bacterium | reverse complement strand
GTGCCGTCGGCTTCGTCGACGACTACATCAAGATCGTCAAGCAGCGCAGCCTCGGCCTCCGCAGCAGGGCCAAGTTCGGGGGCCAGACCATCATCGCGGTCACCTTCGGCTGGCTGAGTCTCCAGTTCCCTGACTCCCGGGGCTACGCACCGGCGTCGTCGGCGATCTCGTTCGTCCGGGTCGTCGACTGGAAGCTCCCGACCGTGCTGGTCATCCTCTGGGTGTTGGTGATGATCGCCGGCACGAGCAACGCGGTGAACCTCAGCGACGGACTCGACGGTCTGGCGGCCGGCAGCGCCGTGATGGTCTTCGGGGCCTACACCCTCGTCGGCATCTGGCAGAACAACCAGTACTGTGCGATCACGCCAGGACGGCAGTGTTACAACGACATCCGAGACCCGCTCGACCTGGCTGTCGTCGCGGCAGCCATCACCGGGGCATGCTTCGGGTTCTTGTGGTGGAACGCCTCGCCCGCCAGGATCATCATGGGCGACACCGGTTCGCTCTCCCTCGGAGGTGTGATGGCGGGTCTTGCCATCATGACGCGCACCGAGCTGCTGCTGATCGTCTTCGGTGGTCTGTTCGCCATCATCACCTTGTCGGTCATCCTCCAGGTCGGGTTCTTCAAGCTGAGCAAGGGCAGACGGATCTTCCGGATGGCCCCGCTGCAACACCACTTCGAGCTGTTGGGCTGGGCCGAGGTCACGATCGTCATTCGGTTCTGGATCATCTGCGGCATCTTCGTCGCCACCGGCCTCGGCCTCTTCTACGCCGAATGGGTGCTCGGGACATGAGCCAGTGACCCAGCCGCGCGACACCTCCTGGCTCGCGTCGGCGGACCGGCGTTCACCCTGGGACCAGGTCCGGGTCGCCGTCGCGGGCCTGGGGCTCTCAGGATTCGCCGCCGCCGACGCCCTGCAGCATCTCGGTGCCGTCGTGACGGTCGTCGCCGACTCCACCGACGAGGCTTCGCGCGAGAAGGCCACCCTGCTGGAGATTCTCGGTGTCGACGTCCGCCTCGGGGGTGATCCGCGCGGCGACCTTCCGGGTGACCTCGATCTGGTGGTGATGTCTCCCGGCATACCGCCCGGCGCGCCACTGCCGGCAGAAGCTGCGCGGCGCGGGCTGCTGGTCTGGGGCGACGTTGAGCTGGCCTGGCGCCTGCGCGACCCAGCGAACCCGACTCCCTGGTTGTGCGTCACGGGCACCAACGGCAAGACGACGACCGTTCAGATGTTGGAGTCGATGCTGCGTGCTGACGGGTTGCGGGCCGTCGCTGCCGGCAACGTCGGGTTGCCCATGTGTGAGGTGGTGATGGACCCCAAACCATTCGACGTCCTCGCGGTGGAGCTGTCCTCCCACATGCTGCACTGGTCGAGCACCCTGTCGGCGCACTCCGCGACCGTGCTCAACGTCGCACCAGACCACCTCTCCTGGCACGGCGACGTGGAGAGCTATACCGCGGCGAAGGCAAAGGTCTACGAGCGCTGTCAGGTCTCCGCCGTCTACAACGTCGACGCCTCGCCCTCGCGGAGGCTGGTAGAGGAGGCCGAGGTAGTCGAGGGCTGTCGCGCCATCGGCTTCACGTTGGGCATTCCCTCCGTCGGGATGATCGGCCTGGTCGAGGACGCCATCGCCGACCGTGCGTTCATCGAGGGACGTGACCGCAACGCGGCAGAGCTCGCCCGGGTGGCTGATGTGAGCACCGGCGCCCCGCACAACGTCGCCAACGCCTTGGCAGCGGCAGCACTCGCCCGCTCCTTCGGCGTTGCGGCGGACGCCGTACGCCGAGGGCTGCAAGGGTTCGAGCTCGACCGTCACCGGATCGCCGAGGTGGGCGACCTCGACGGGGTCAGGTACGTCGACGACTCCAAGGCAACCAACCCTCATGCAGCGCTCGCCTCGTTGCAGGCATTCGACACCGTGGTCTGGGTGGCCGGCGGGTTGGCCAAAGGAGCGAGCTTCGACGAGCTTGTCAAGGACTCGGCGAGCCGACTGCGCGGCGTCGTGCTCCTTGGTTCGGAT